>CAZCQC010000305.1:0-5678 GCA_964500155.1 uncultured Rikenellaceae bacterium
CAAAGTATATTGTAATTCCTAATGTTGTTAATGTTCATGCAAGACGTATTTAAAATGTTAACGATAAACAGGTCAGACCTCCATCCATCTTTCTGAATTCCGACAGGATCTCTGAAATTTCAGCCTCTTCACCTACCCTGGATGCAGCTCCGGGTCTGGCAATTACTGCCACCTCACCGGTGACAATCGCAGTATCTTCTACAAAACATCCATCGGGATATCTCTCATCAGCTTCCAGAACTATAAGCTCCAGTCCGCACCCTGTCAGTGCATCACAATATGCTGAATGCTGTTCAAGGGCTTTTTCAAAATCGGGTTTGCCAAGGTTTGATGTCGTAATTCCTTCAGCGAAATTTCTGCCAGGTCTCCTGATAATTGCTTTTGAGTACATATCTGGTTGTAGGTCTATAGTTTAAGTTCAGGCTGGCGGTGTGCGGCTCATAGTTTGCGCAGTGTGGAGAGTCATGCCTTATATTACTCTTTTTCAAGTTGAACTATCTCGTCAATATTCTTATTGAGCTTCTTAAATCGTTCATAAATTGAATATTTAAAAGTAAAATACATAGATGAGAAAAAAACAAGGACTATCAATATTAATGGTAAAATTGAGAAAAAGTCAAAACTGAATGTAATCTTGCGAATAATCATCAACAGAAATCCAACCATAGCTAAAGGCATTAACAAATATCTGATTTTTGTCGTTTTAATCTTATACTTTTCAAGTTCGGCAATTATTCTTTTTATTGATAATACTGGCATTGTGAAATCAATTTCACGAATCAGTGTGAAATATTTGATATCCCAGATATAGTTGATAATATAAACAGGTAGAAACAGACCTAATCCGATAAAAAATCTTGTTGATATATTAAACTGAACATCCAGTATAAGTATTAAAAAAACGAACATAACCGGAGAAAATAGCCAGGTCCCTGCTTTTATCTTTATCCAGTTCAGCCTTTTTCGAGGTTTTTCAAGTAATATAAGTCTCAGTATTTCTCTATTAATACGAGTATTTTCCGATATTTTTTTATCGTATTCCTGCCATATATTTTGTAATTCTGATAATTCCATTTTGTTAAATTTTTGAAGTGGCTAAGTTTTTTATTTGTTCTTTGATTCTGCTGATCCTTGTACCGACATTTGTCTTTGAAATTCCGGTTATCTCAGATATTTCATCATGCGAATTACCGTCAAGGTAAAGAAGGATAATAGCTTTATTTAACTGATTTAACTCATCAATACACTGGTATAAGATTTCAGAAGGTGATGAGTCAGGAGGATCCAAAATCCAATGCTGACTTTCAAATTGGTTCAAGTCAGGTGGAAAGTACAATTTATCACTTTTCTTTTTCCGGCTAAAATTCATCGAAGTGTTAATAGCAACTCGATAAATCCAGGTAGATATTTTGGAGTCTCCTTTGAATCGTTCAAATGATTTCCAAAGTTCAAGAGTAATGTCGTTTATTAAATCTTCTTTATCCTGAACCGACTGTGTATATGCCCTTGAAATCTTTAAAATGATCCCGATATTTTTCTCCAAAATATCAAGAAATAGATCCTTTTGTCTGGTTTCTGTCATTTGTCATACTGTTACTTTTTTGGTAAATCGACCTTTTAGTGATCACACTTTACCCAATTAGTAACATAACATAGTCAAAAATCACACATGTTCAGTATTTATTTTTTGCGGAGCTAATGACCCGATAGGGCCAGTCCGCCTCCCGATAGATCGGGATGGCAAAGAAGGAGCCAGCCTGGCGTGGTGGTGCGTGAAGTAGTTTATTTATCCGGCAGTGTCATAAGCTGTCTTTAGCCAACCAATTACTTCCTTATCAATATCTTTTATATCAGCAAGATTGATTCGGTGAGAACACATGGCGTTTGGAGCATTGATTGCCTCTAATTTTCCTTTAGGTTCCTGTCCTTTTAGGATTATACCAACTTCAAAACGAGTTTTAGTTGCCGGCTGTAGTATTGCAAATTGCTTTTTTCTTCTCAGGCTCACATATGCATTTTTGGGAGCAATTTCAAAATCCCCTCCGAACATCTGAATTTCGTGCAGTAACTTGTCATACAGTGGTTTAAAATGCTCCTTGCCTTTGTATTGCAATTCTATAAGGTCATTCTTGTTTTCCGCTGAATCTGCGTCAGATCCTTTTGCTTTATGAGCAATTAAGTTTGCAAACCCATGGGTCAGGCCATAATTCTCTTTTAAAAACTTAATTACTTCACCATGTTTTGCTAAATTTTCCTTTTTTACAATGTGTGTCCATTGTTCCAATGTTTTACCTGTGTTCATGTGAAGGTTTTCAATCATTGTCTGCATAGCTTTATCCATATCATTATGAATTAGTTTTGTACTTCGACTGTAAAAATTCAATAGTTACTTTCATTAGTTTCCTGAGAACTTCCTGATTTACATCAGATAATCTACTGATGTAAATACAGGCTTTCCCGATTTTATATTTTCCCAGACCATCCAACAGATACTCATGCTCTTTAGCCCCTGTATACACATAAAGTGAAATAGCCGCTTTCCGTGGTGAAAACCCCACTAAAGGCCAGTCTCCTTCCTGACTACTTCTCTCAGATTTGTAATGGTAACTACCAAATCCTATAATGGAAGGTCCCCACATTTTCGGTTCAAAACCCGTAAAATCCTGCATCAGTTTTATTAACTCGAAACTGTCTTTACGCTTTTGTTCCTTATCGGTAAACGAGTTTATAAATTCAGTAACATCTGCTTCGTTTTGTTTTGTTTTTAATTCTGCCATGGATAGTCTGTTTTTATAAATAAGGATTTACTTTCAAATTTGTTCACTGAAAAATTGAAATCAAAGTTTTTTCTTAAGAATTGGCCTGCCAGGTCCCCGGATTACGGCATGCGGCATGTTGTGTGCGGGGTTCTAAAGATACCTCCCGATCTCTCCACTCACCAGAATCTTAAACAGGTCGATATGGTACCACATTTTTGCATAGTAATAGCAAAGTACTGCCAGACAGGCAACAAATGCCAGTAGAAGTCCCAGGTATTTTCCCGCAAGAGATTTTCCCTTCCTGACAATTTTCAGGGACAATGTTTTTGCCCACTCTTCCAGCCTGGCAAAAAGGGGATAAAAGATCAGTACAATAACTGTCATCGAGAGCAGGGTAAATGCTATCGGCCTGACCTGACTCCTGAAGGTGACGAGGTAATTACTTAGTGCTGTTGAGAGTAAATTGGCAGTAAGGATTGTGATAGACATTACAACAAACCGGAAGAAGTATCGGTACATATTATTCTGATTTGAGGTGAATTTAATAAAAAGCGGGGATCTTATTCTGATCATTGAAGCGCGGATAAAAAGTGAACATCCCTTCCACTACGATTGTTATTTAATTAACAGTAAACAAATAATTTATAATTGTCCTAAATGCGGTGGATGCAAGGGATGGAAGCATGAAAGAAAGAAAATTGAACAAAAGGTCCGAGAGTCGGCTTATCATATCATCAATGCCAAGGGCTCGACGCACTTTGCAGTCGGACTGGCACTTGTTAAGATCACATCATCAATTTTACGAAGGCAGAATTCGGTGCTTACTGTCTCGGTAAAGCTGTCGGGTGAATACGGTATCAGCGATGTATGCCTTAGTCTGCCGGCTATAGTATCTGACACAGGTATAGTGAGGATCGTCGATGGGCCGCTTTCGGCAGAGGAGAAAGAATTACTTCAGTATTCGGCATCGGTACTGAAAGAAGCTATTGATTCGCTGAATCAATAAGACTCTCCTTCAAAATTCCATATTCCCTGATTGCTCCAATCTTTAAGAAGATGCCGGACAGAGACCCAGCCGTCTATTTTGATCAGATCCGGATTAATTCTTCGTATTCACAAATTTGACTAAGGGCAGAGGCGTGATCGGGGTAATCACCATTAACAAATCTGACTTGGGTGCTGGAGCAAAAGTTGAGGATCCGCCTCCCGGTATTTCTCGGAATTGAGGAGACTAAACCGGTGTTTTTACTTTCATGGGCTGCAATTTTTTATAGGTTAATGACCTCCAAAGCCATTCAACCGGTCCGAAACGGTATTTGCTTAACCACCATTTGCTGAAAATTATTTGTAATGTAATCAGTAAAACAAACCACGGCAAATAAATGGAAGGCCCTGTTTGCCCCGCCAATCCAAAGCCAATGCCATTGAAGATAATACTATTGATAACCGTTTGCATCAAATAGTTGGTTAAAGCCATTCTGCCAAGTTCCTTAAAAACAGACAGTCGCTTTTTCCATTTATCGTTTTGATATAGGAAGGCGAATTTTATTGCATAGAAGATGCCCAAAGCCAGTGAACCGGGAAATATTAAGTATTGAACTAATTTCCAATCTGATTCAGGGGATAAAACTTTAGCATCCAAAAAGATGCTGTTCACGGTCGTAATTAGCATGATAGAAAAACCAATCCAGGCACAAATTCGCATTGCCTTCCGGAAAAATTCAGTATAGCTTTCTATATGGTATATTCTGCCTGTCTGCCCGATCCAATATCCTATCATAAACCGACCCAGTGCAGCTATCAACACGGCCCATCCGTAAAGTCTCCAGATTTTTATCGAGGTAAGGTTAAAACCGAGATATCTATCATAAGAACTTGTAGAATAAGCTTCAATAGCCTTTGGATCGAGATTGGCTATCAACTCAGCTGTGGCTGGCAGAAATTTAAACTGCAATATTCTTATTATCAATGAAAGAAGAGCTCCAAGAATTATGCCCCAAATAACTAAGGAAACGTTTTTTTTGTTGCTGAAAATGAGCAAAATAAAACCGGCCAATGCATAGTCAACCAAAATGTCCCCATTCCATAGGAAAATACTATGAATGAGGCCAATAATCAATAATATTGACAATCGTCTGGCATAAAGTGCCCTTCCGTTCTTATGAAGTCCGTCAGCCCTTGAAATAAATATTGAAGCTCCCAATCCGAACATGATTGAGAATAAAGTCCAGAACTTCGCATCAACGAAAAAATAGACTATGTATCCTAAAATTGAATTTAAAACAGGTAAAGGCAAATTTCCTTTTTGCGTATTATCACTCAAATAATAGAAACTAAAAATGCCAAGGTTAGCAAGACATACTCCGGTAAGTGCAAATCCCCGGAGGGAGTCTATCATTTCAATCCTTTCTCTTGAAGTTGTCGGATTCAGGACGGGTGTTGAGTCAACTTTCATGGATTTTATCAATTATGAATATTTAAAGTAAATTCCTTGTCGCGGGTCTGTTAAATGGGGTGCCTAAGAAACGTTCAACTATCTGATTAAATAAAGAGTACTCTTCTCTCAACATAAAATGAGTAGCTCCCGGCATTATGAATAATTGAGCTTTTGAAATATTCTGATAAATCTTCAGATGTGTTACCCGACGCAAGCACCGGGCAGTCCAGGAAATCCGGGATGGTACATCAGCTCCGCCAGTTGGCGGATCACGCCGCACCCCGCGCGAACGCAGTGAGCATCGGGGGTGCCAGCCTTGCCTACCGGCAGCTGCAGGCAGGAAAGCAAAAACCGTTACAACTTGTCCCGCTTTTTTAGAAAAAGCGGGAAACAACTTACCCATATTGTCCGTGTAGCTGCTGTGTTTATTTAAAAAACAAGGAGATAATCGATCATATAGTTAGGATCTAAATGGATCTAAT
>CAZCQC010000306.1:0-2841 GCA_964500155.1 uncultured Rikenellaceae bacterium
CTCCAATAATAATAATATCATATTTCATACTGCTTATTCTTTCGTTTCAGGTATCGGGTATCTTCTAAACTTCCTGGTTCTGTCGAAGAGGTACCTGTATGTAACATAGTTCTTCACCGGGACGCTTCCGACGGAAATGAATATTTTCCTCATTTTGGGATTGAAGTCGCCCACCCACGAGAATTCAATTTCTGTGTAATGTGGTTTCCTGTCGAATACCTTCCTGAGATGCAGAATGAAAGCCGATTCGATTCCCAACCCCTGGTATTTTGGTATGACACCCATTAAAACACCTCTTGCCCTGGTCATAGTTTTACGGCTTTTCAGGTAAAAGAACTTGATTATGCTGAACAGATCCAACCTTCCCTTCAGATGTTTCAGTATTTGATTGAAATCGGGGAACATCAAATAAATTCCTATAGGTTCACCATTAAAATATGCAAGCCAGATAAATTCTTCATCAAGGATTGCTTTTGCCTTTTGGAGCACGCCTTTTATATACTCTCGTTCAAGAGGTTCAAAATTAACTTTAAATGAAGACCAGGCTTCATTAAATACTTTGGCGAAGTCCCTTGTATATTTATCCTGGTCTTTCCATGTAAAATGGTGAAATTCATATCCGGGTTTAGCAGATACCCATTCGGCAATCTTCAGGAATCTTTCAGGCAGAGGTTTTGTAATGTCGAGGTGAAAGCCTTCCATTTTATAATATGTCTTAAATCCATATGATTCAAAGAGTTCCTGGTAATAGGGATGATTATAAGCAATATCAAATGATGGATGGGTAAATCCCTCTACTAGCAGTCCCCAGTATTTATCAGTCTCTCCAAAATTTATGGGTCCGTCCATAGCCTCCATTCCCTTCGATCTTAACCATTCCCTGGCAGTATCAAAAAGCAGAAAGGCGGAAGGTTTATCGTTGATGCATTCAAAGAATCCCATACCTCCGGTTGGCTGTTCATAAGAGTTGGAAAGATTTGTATCGATGAAAGCCGCTATTCTGCCTGTCAGATTGTTTCTATCATCGGTAAGTATCCATCTTTCTGCTACACCGTGCCCGTAATAGGTGTTTTTTGACGGATCAAAAACAGCATCAATATCCTTGTTTAAAGGACATACCCATGTCTTATTATCTTTATAAATATTTTTTGCAGCCCGGATGAAATCCCTTTTAGTCTTACTGTCAGTCACCCTTGTGATTGTCATGTTCAGATCTGTTTAAGAAATTGATTTTTTTCCAGCTATTTCATATATATCTGATCCAGTATCTCCCTGTATTTATTTGAAATGAACTGACGCCTGAGTTTCAGAGTTGGAGATAATTCTCCTGAAGCAGAGCTCCATTCATCGGGAACCAGTCTGAACCGGTTGATCCTTTCAGGAGGATTGATTCTTTTATTAATTGCTTCAATTTCAGTATTAAAAACTGAGGTTATCTCGGGCAGTTGAACCAGCTGTGCGTAATCAGAAAATGGAATATTATTTTCCTTTTTCCATTCATCAAGATATTTGAAATTGGGTGAAATAAGAGCACTGGCAAATTTTTCATGTTCTCCAACGACCATAATCTGGTCAATAATCAATACTTCTTTAAACATATTTTCAATTATCTGAGGTGCAATAAATTTACCATTCGATAATTTAAAAATCTCCTTTTTCCTGTCAGTCACCATCAGGAACCTGTTTTCTTCAAGGTACCCGATATCACCGGTATGGAACCATCCATCTTCGTCAAAAGCCGATTTTGTCAGAACCGGATCGTTAAAATAACCAAGCATTACATTTGGTCCCTTACATAGGATTTCTCCATCATCTGCAATTTTTATTTCAACACCCTCAATCACTGTCCCGACTGATCCAAGTTTTACGCCTCCCTTATATGTTCTGTTGATCGTAATAATAGGAGAAGTCTCTGTCAGCCCGTACATATTTATTATTTTAATGCCGGCTGCCCAGAAAATTCTCTCCAGCCGCGACTGAAGACTTGCACCTCCACATCCTACAATTCTGACATTTCCCCCAAGTGCATTTCTCCACTTACTGAAGATGAGCTTGTCAGCAATTTTGAGTTTCTTCTCGAAGAACCAGCCATTTTCGCCGAATGGTTTATATCTTAAGCCCAGGTTTACCGCCCAGAAGAACAATGATTTTTTTATCCCGGAAAGCTTCTTTCCTTTTGAGATAATGACATCATAGAATTTCTCCAGAACACGTGGCACAGCATCAAATCCATCAGGCCTGATTTCCATCATGTTTACAGCTATGGATCCCATATTTTCTGCATAATAGATGCTGGAACCACTGAACTGGGTCTGGTAATTTCCAAGCCGTCCGCCAACATGGCATAATGGTAAAATGCTCAAATATTTATCGGATGGGCTTAAATTAAAGACTCCGGCTGCTGAAATGAAATTGGTCACAAGGTTCCTGTGAGAAAGCATGACACCCTTTGGCTTGCCTGTTGTCCCCGAGGTATAAATCAGTGTTGCAAAATCTTCCGGTCTGATCTGTTTTTTAATAGTCTCAACATCTTTTCTTGTCTGCTCGGAGCATAATTTCCCTTTCTCAACGATCTCCAACCAGTTGCCGGCTCCTTTTACCTCATCAATTGTGTAAACACTTGCAGAAAATCCAGGAAAATTAAAAGCGGGGCTTACACACTTAAATAGCCGGTTATCGGAAATAATTATCATTTTAGCGCCGGAATTTCGGAATATGTACTCATATTCTGATGCATTGAGCGATGCAAATACCGGAACATGAATTATCCCCAGCATTGACATTCCCATATCAATGAAATTACATTCAGGGCGGTTGCCGGCTACAATTACGATTTTGTCA
>CAZCQC010000307.1:0-3607 GCA_964500155.1 uncultured Rikenellaceae bacterium
AAGGAGGCAAATGTGCTGCCAATGATTGAACCAGGAGCTTCGGTATCGGAGGTGACTTTAACTTATAAATGAAAATACCCCCATCCCCCCTGAAGGGGGGTTAATTCCCAACTGGATTTAGCCCCCCTTTGGGGGGGGGGGTAACAAGAGAAAAGAAAATAAAACTATGAATAAACAGGAATTTACAATATCTCTTTTTACTGAAGATCATATTGGCATCATGAGTCAGATCACAATTATTCTGACACGCAGACAGATAAACATTGATAGCATTACAGCTTCCGAATCTGCTGTCAAAGGTGTTCAGATGCTTACGCTCGTTGTCAGGGCAACTGCTGAAATGGTCCAGAAAGTGGCCCGCCAGATGCAGAAACTTGTTGATGTTCTGAAAGTTTTTGTCCATACATCTGATGAAATAGTATACCAGGAACTTGCTCTTTATAAAGTAAAAACGACAGGATTGATGTCGGGCAATATCATCGACCATATTGTCCGCGACCATAATGCCCGTATTCTTGAGGTTTCTCCTGAATACATTGTAATTGAAAAAACGGGACATAAAACGCAAATAAATGAACTGCTTCATGAGCTGCAACCAAGCGGTGTTTTACAGTTTGTAAGGTCAGGACGGGTGGCAATTACAAGGCAGGTTAAGGAGCTTAATGCTTATCTTGATGAGATGGATGAAGATAACCAGTATAAGCCGGATAATTTTGATACAAATAATTGAGAAACACTCCCAAACACCCCAGGGGGGCTAAAAGAAGACAGGAAAATTATAACATTAACATAAAATTATTTACCATGGCAAAAATTGATTTTGGCGGAGTTCTTGAAGATGTTGTAACTCGCGATGAGTTTCCTCTATCAAAAGCACGTGAAGTACTTAAAAACGAACTTGTTGCAGTAATAGGTTACGGAGTTCAGGGACCAGCGCAAGCCCTTAACATGAAAGATAATGGCATTAACGTAATTGTTGGTCAGGCTCCTGAATTCAAAGCTGACTGGGACAAAGCAGTAGCTGACGGCTTTGTTCCCGGAAAAACTCTTTTCACTGTTGAGGAAGCTGCAACAAAAGCAACCATAATACAATATCTGGTATCGGATGCTGCTCAGAGGATTCTCTGGCCCAGGCTGAAACCCTGCCTCAAAAAAGGTGATGCACTATATTTTTCACATGGTTTCTCAATTACCTACAAAGAGCATACAGGTGTAATTCCTCCAAAAGATATAGATGTGATCCTCTGTGCACCTAAAGGTTCGGGGACAAGTGTCAGGCGTAATTTTATTGCAGGTGCCGGAATTAATTCAAGTTTTTCAGTCTTTCAGGATTTCACCGGGAAGGCAACCGAACGTATAATTGCTCTTGGTATAGCTATCGGATCAGGATATCTCTTCCCAACAACTTTTGAAAAAGAGGTATTCTCTGATCTTACAGGAGAAAGAGGTGTGTTAATGGGAGCCCTTGCAGGAATCATGGACGCTCAGTATCAGGTATTACGCGACAACGGACACTCTCCGTCAGAAGCCTTTAATGAAACTGTTGAAGAGCTGACACAGAGCCTTATCAGGCTTGTTGACGAAAAAGGAATGGACTGGATGTACTCCAACTGCAGCGCCACAGCACAGCGCGGAGCCCTCGACTGGAGACCAAAATTCAAGGATGCGGTACTCCCGGTCTTCAAAGATCTTTACAATAAAGTGAAGTCAGGTGAAGAGTGCGTCAGGGTCTTGAGCTCAACAGGAGCCACCAATTATAAAGAGCTGCTGGATGCTGAATTAAAAGAGCTGGGAAGTTCTGAATTATGGAGGACAGGGGCAGCAGTCAGAAAATTGAGGCCGGTTAAATAATCATAATCAAGCTATAATGGAAGACAAAGTAATCATTTTCGATACAACCCTCAGGGATGGTGAGCAGGTCCCAGGCTGCCAGCTGAACACGGTTGAAAAAATCCAGGTAGCCCAGGCACTTGAAGCTCTCGGTGTCGATGTAATTGAAGCCGGATTCCCGATTTCCAGTCCGGGTGATTTCAAATCCGTCGTTGAAATATCAAAAGCTATCTCAAATCCTGTAATATGTGCTCTTACAAGAGCTGTGAAGAAAGATATAGAGGTGGCCGCCGAAGCGCTCCAGTATGCTAAAAAGAAAAGGATACACACCGGCATTGGTACATCTCCCTACCACATAAAGTATAAAATCAGGACTACACCTGAGGAGATACTTAAAAGAGCCGTCGATGCTGTAAAATATGCCCGTAAATTTGTGGAAGATGTTGAGTTCTACGCTGAGGATGCGGGAAGAAGCGAAAACGATTATCTCGCAAAGGTCATCGAGGCAGTAATAAAGGCAGGTGCTACAGTGGTGAATATACCTGATACCACTGGATATTGTCTGCCTGAGGAGTATGGGGAAAAAATCAGGTATCTTAAGGAGAATGTCTCAAATATTAATAAAGCAATCATTTCGACACATTGTCATAATGACCTTGGAATGGCAACTGCCAACACTATAATGGGTATCTTAAACGGAGCACGACAGGTTGAAGTGACCATGAATGGTATCGGTGAAAGGGCGGGAAATACATCACTCGAAGAAGTGGCAATGATCCTCAGGAGCCATCATTCAATGAACCTTAAAACAGACATTAATTCAAAGCTTATTTTCAGCACTAGCAGGCTTGTATCAACACTTATGAGCATGCCTGTCCAGCCTAACAAGGCAATTGTTGGCAGAAATGCCTTTTCCCACTCTTCCGGGATACACCAGGACGGAGTACTTAAGTACAGGGAAAACTACGAGATAATTGATCCTCATGAGGTTGGAATAAAAGAATCATCAATTATCCTGACTGCGAGAAGCGGAAGGGCAGCTCTCAATCACAGGCTTGAAACACTGGGATATAATTTCGGTAAGGAGGAACTTGATGATATTTACCACCGTTTTCTTACCCTCGCCGACAAGAAGAAGGAGATCAATGACGAGGACCTTAGAATTCTCTCCGGCGAAGTCTTTTCAGGTGAAAAGGCCCTTAAGCTTGAACTTCTCCAGGTTACATGCGGAAAATCAGCTATCCCTGTTGCAACAGTGGGAGTCAGAATAAACGGGGAAGTTCATACCTCAACTGCTTCAGGTAACGGACCGATTGATGCTTCCTTTGCTGCTGTAAAGCATTTGATAAGTAAAACAGTTCATCTCGAGGAGTTCCTTATCCAGGCAATTACAAAGGGAAGCGATGATATCGGGAAAGTACACATACAGGTTGAACACGAAGGAAAGATATATTACGGGTTTTCTGCAAATGTTGATATAGTAACTGCTTCAGTAGAGGCATTTATAGATGCAATATCAAAAATAAAGTGACCCCCCACCCCCCCGAAGCGGGGCTAATTTACCTCTCCTATTTAACCCCCCTTTAGGGGGGCAGGGGGGCATAAAAGAGAGAGGCAGAAGTAACTAAATATTTACAATGGAACCGAAAACACTTTTTGACAAGATATGGGATTCACATGTTGTTCAGTCGATAGAAAAGGGACCTGATGTCCTATATATCGATCAGCACTACATACATGAAGTGACAAGCCCTCAGGCATTCAATGGCTTGAAGGA
>CAZCQC010000308.1:0-6827 GCA_964500155.1 uncultured Rikenellaceae bacterium
CGATGTTTTTTCAGAAGCCAGAAGAATGAAGGTTGGTCCTAATGACAAGATACATGTGGGACTCATTGGAGCACGAAGCCAGGGATACAGCGATCTGGCATCATTCCTGAAGAATCCTGAAGTTGAATGCGTTGCATTATGTGATATTGACAACAGCTTCCTTGCAAGCCGTACAAGTGATATCGAAAAACTCGGGTTTGCTAAACCAAAACTATATACTGACTACCGTAAAATGCTTGATGACAAGGATATTGATGTAGTCATTATAGGCACTCCTGATCATTGGCATTGTCTTCAGTTCGTTAACTCCCAGGAAGCTGGCAAGCATGTATATGTTGAAAAACCTCTTGGTAACTCCATCGCCGAGATAAATATAATGCATCAGGCTGCAAAGAAACACGGTAAGATGGTACAGGTTGGTCAGTGGCAAAGAAGTCAGCCACACTTTGTTGATGCAATAAATTATCTGAAATCAGGCAAGCTTGGACGTATCCGTACCTGTAAAGCATGGTCGTATGTTGACTGGAAAGGCGCTGTGCCAAAGGTACCCGACTCAGCTGTTCCTGAAGGTGTCGATTATAACACATGGCTCGGTCCTGCACCTAAACGACCATTCAATTTGAACCGCTTTCATTTCACATGGCGGTGGTACTGGGAATACGGCAACGGGCTGATGACTGACTGGGGTGTGCATCTGATTGATTATATTCTTTATGGAATGGGCAAGACAATTCCTGCTTCGGTGATGGCTATCGGAGGAAAATATGCTTTCCCTGATGACGATATGGTTACCCCCGATACAATGACCGCAGTATATGATTTCAGGGATTTCACAATGATATGGGAACATACAATAGGCATTGGTCTAGGTAACTGGAAAAGACCTCATGGGATGTCGTACATTGGTGAAAACGGCACCCTTGTTCTTGATCGCAGCGGCTGGGAGGTAGTGCCCGAGAAACAGAAGATTGAGGCTGTCCCGGTTCAGAAAAATGTCGGCAATGGACTTGACCTGCATGTAAGGAATTTCCTCGACTGTCTGAAAAACAATACACCCGAAAAGCTTAATGCAGGAATTGATATTGGCCGTGGAGTGGCCCTTGTTGCTCAGATGGGGAATATAGCATATCGTACCGGTGAAAAAGTTACATGGGATGATTCAAAGCAATTATTTGCCACCGAAACTGCAAATGCACTTATTACTCCGGTTTATAACAACGGATATAAGCTGCCTAGATATTAATATTTTTTGCCCCTTTGGGGCTCTTGAATAAGTCCTTCTCTTTCTTTTTACCCCCTAAGTCCCCGCCATCTGGCGGGGACTTATTGATTTACTGATGTTTAAAAAGCCCCCCTTGGGGGGTGGGGGGTGGGGGCTTTTTATTCTCCTATAATCTTAATCAGTTTCCCGACAGGAACCTGGTCAGCGAGCTCCAGATCATTCAGCAGAGACAGCTCCTTATACTGTGTCTGGGGAACCCTGTAATAGGCAAAAGCATCCGAGAGTGTCCCTGTCCTCTGTACTTTAACAACCTGAACTTTCTTGGGCTTTACATTTATTTTTGAAGCTTCCGTAAGGTTTGAGAAAGTTGCCATCGATGTATTCATTATACTGGAATAGGTATTGAAATCAGCTTCCGTAGAAACTCCATGAAAGATATATATAAGTCCACCATGGCTGATAAAATACGAAATCACCATATTGGTTGATGTAGCACCAGTTGACTGGTCCTGAGTAACCTGTTTGCTTTGGGTTATAATAGCCTGTAATCCGTTGACAGTTGTTTTCTTGCTTCCCTGGAGAGTCAGCCGGTACTGTGCAATAGTAGTGTCGACTGCCGATTCAATTGTCCTCTGGGAAGACATTGTGAAAAGTATCAGAGCTTTCTGGTCTGAGGGACTTATGCTTACCTGAAGGGGCGAGTTTTCAAGTTTCCATTCTGAAGGAAAAGAGAATTTGAATTTAAGTTCAGGATGATAGAATGTGTTACCCTCGACATATCCCTGTTTTGGATCCTCACCATAAATTATGCCGTTAATCAGCTGAAGATAGTTATCCTGATTGACTTTATAACTTCCAAGATTAAGCTGTGTCTGCCATTCCGTAGCACTCTTGTTTACATCGTTATACCTGTCACCCGGATCGGGATGGGTTGACAGGAAGGTTGGTATCCCGCCTTCACTCTCAGAAAGACTCATCTTTTGAAGGACCTTGAAGAAATCAGCCATTTTATGGGCATCATAACCCATTTTGGAAGAATATTCGACTCCGAGAGCATCAGCCTGCCGTTCATCATCACGGCTGAAACTGAGGAAAAGAAGCTGCATACCCTGCAGGGCATATTGGGCATATTGCGCAAATTTCTCAGAAGCGATCATACCTCCTATCAGGAGAAGCTGGCCAATCTGTTGTTTGCTTTGTTGGCTCACTGTGTGGCGGGCAGCGATATGACCCATTTCATGGGCGAGTACACCCATCAGCTCAGCTTCATTATTTAGCTGAGCCAGAATTCCACGCGTAAGGTATATGTAGCCGCCGGGAACCGCAAAAGCATTGACGACATGCGAGTCTACAACCTTTACATGATATTCAAGGTTTGGACGATGGGAGATTTTTCCCATCTCGGTACCTTTTGTCTGGACGAAGTTCTGAAGATTTTGATCAGGGTATGCTCCGAATGTTGCAATAACCTGGGGATCGTATGAAAGACCTAGCGCAATTTCCTGTTCTTCGGACATCAGCATTATCTGTTTTTTACCGGTCACCGGATTAACCGCACAGGAAATCACAAAAAGGATGGTTGCCAGGAACAGGACGATAAGTACCGGAAATTTCAGTTTCTTCATCTCAACAAAAATTTAGTTGAATAATCTGGACAGAATATCAGGGATGTTCTCATTTTTTATTCCATCCCAAATATCGTAAAAAATCTATTATTAAATCAGGGCTTTACTTTTTTACTGCAACTGCTATTTTGGAATCCGCTGTTCCATAATAGAGGAACCATTTATCCCTGAAATAAACCAAACCTTCCACAAAACAAACGTTGTTCACTTCTCCGGTTATTTCATATGGCTTTTCGGGATAAATAAAATAATCATTCAGACGGTCAATAAGCTTAAAGGGATTTTCTTTATCAAACAGAGCCTGACTTGCAGCATATGTATATGCCGGAAGGTTGGGATCATTATTGTTCCGTGCATTACTGCTGTTATAAATCAACAAGATCCCATTTTCGCCCAGCAAAGCGAATGGCCCGGGTTCCACTAGCCGGCTGTCGAAATAACCCGGCCGTGGATGCAAAACAGAAATCATTTTCCTGCTTTCTTCATTTTCAAGGACCTCCCAATGGATAAGATCGTCAGAGGTTGCCAGGAACAGATCTGTATCACCGAAATACATCCAGTATTTATCCCCGATTTTTGTAGCAATTATTCTTTCTCCATCTAATTTCGCCACTATTGCACCCGATTTTGACCATACATCCTTGTATTTGTCTTCACCTAAAACCAACCCTTGTTTGGTCCAACTAATCAGATCTTTTGATATGGCCAGGCAGAGTCTGGCAGTTCTGCCATCATAAGAAGTATAGGTCAGGATGTATGTACCGTCTTCTCTTTCAACGACCCGGGGATCTTCAACCCCTCCCCTCCATTCATAGGCCTGCATTTTGTCGCTGTTAGGATAAAGAACGGGGGAAGCCTGTTTAGTAAAATGCAATCCGTCATTACTGCTTGCTAATCCTAACCTCGAGGTCATTAAGCTGTCCTGTGCCCGGTATATCAGGTATACTTTTCCGTCTTTTACAACAGCAGAAGGATTGAGGATATTTTTCTCTTCCCATCTTATTTCCCTTTTGTTAAGAGGACAGAAAAAAAGCTGGTCGGAAGATGGTTTTAAAATGGGATTAATGCTATCCACCTTGACAAAATCAAGCAAAGCCCAGTCATTGAAAGGTACGGTTTCAGATTTATCTTTTTCCGGTTTATTCAGGCACCCCGGTAAGATCAAAAGGAATAATATAATGATTTTAAGTTTCATTTTAATCTTTGTTGTTCACATTGAACTCTTTTATTATTGCTTCTGCTTTTTTATAGTCCGACTGCTGAATATAGAGATCAACTGCTGCGGGGACTCCTCTTAAAAAACTATCATTGGAGTCGTTCTGTATTGCAGCATATATTCCGGCAATATCCAGTCTGCCCTTAAGCATATGAATGGTCACCTCATTCCCGGAATAAATTCTGATCAATTTATCTTTGTCTTTCATTTCCTGGTTTTATCAGTCTGTCTATATCATCAAAGCTACAATTTTTTCTTGCTGAAATCAAGTTTAATCAGGCATACAGGTAAATGAAAATGCGTTTCTCAGACAAAAAATCCCGGACTATACCAGGATTTATCTTTTATCCCTTCTCTAAAACGTTGCTCTCCAGGCTGGGGATTAACTTTTTTCACTCTCTGCGCAACCTGACCCTTCCCTAAAAATAGTTAAAGGGTTATTTTCTTAACGGGCAGTCCTCTTTTGATTTATCACAGCCTTTTTTACTTCTTCGAGATGAAGGAATATATCATGATTGTATATAGGTTTCAAATCCCAACTTCTTTGAAGAATTTCGAGTGCTTCTATATTTTTCACCTGTTTAAATAGTCCCCAACCTTTTGTATGCAGATAGCTATAATTATCAGGGCTTATTTTTAAAGCATCATTGACGAGTTTCAATCCTTCATCAAGATTTCGGTTGTTATCAATCAGAAAATAAGAAAGGTTATTCAACCGCTCAGGATATTCAGGTTCCAGCATGAGCGCCTGACGATAATAATACTCTGATTTATCCAGGATGCCTGCCTCATGGTACATATAAGCCAGTTCCGTAGCAATATATGCAGGAGAATATGAATTTTCTTTACAGAAAGAAATGTATCTGTTAATATATTTATTCGCTTTTATTGAGTCTCCTACTGTCAAAAACAATATAGCTTGCCATGAATTTAGATCCGGATCATCAGGAAAATTCTGCTCTGCTTTTTTATAAATCCTCCTTTCTTTCTTGTACTGGCCGGTTTCCTGATATGCGTATCCAAGTATTATATAGTTAAAAACCCACATTGGCTTTGAATCCCATCTTTTATATATCTCCAGTGCTTTCTTAAAAACAGGTATTGATTTATCATATTGATAGAGGTTGTTGTAAACACGTCCTAATTCATAATAATGAACTGGCAATTGATTATCAACTTCCAGTTCTTGCTTCAAGTACTTAATTTCTTCAAATGGTGTTTCAAAATAAAATGCATACATCCAATTCGTGTGGGCCTTTTGCATCATGGACATCTGTTCTTTTTTTTCATACACCTTGAGACACCATTTTTTAGCCTGAACATACAAACCTTGATTAGCGTAGGCGAAAGGAAGCATTGAAGCGGCTAATAAAAAATTAGAATCAATAGCTATTGCTTGTGAATATAATTTTACAGCCGAGGGATAATCCCTTTTCATAAAGGCATTTTGTCCGTAAACAAAATACCTGTATGCTTCTGAAGAGTTTGTAGATATGCTGTTTCGATAGTCCAGGGCCACTTCCTTTTCCAATTTAGATATTATAAGGAAATTCTTTACCTTCATTGTTAGTGAATCAATGATATGAAATATGTTCTCCTCATTAGAGGACCCTTCAATCTGAAACGATTTAAAAACCTCTTCTGTTTTTGAATCAATTAATTGTGCGTTTACACGAATTAAAGTATCAGCTTGTTTTATACTACCAAAGATCAATACTTTTGCATTGAGTTTTTGTGAAAAAGAACTGGCTAGTGAAGGTGTTAGTGATGCGTAATTAGTCAGACCTTTGCTTTTAATCAAGCCGTTTATAGATTCTGTGTGTCTGATTTTTAATTCTTCAGAGTTTGAAAGAGAATTGATTAATTCATTTTGAATCCCATCTTGCCAGATGTCCCAGATTGTATCATTAGTCATGTTTTGAAACGGCATTACCACAACAGAAATCCGTTCTCCTGATGATCGTAGTTTTACCAAAGGATCCCGTTTGAATATTTTGGGGTATGCAAGAACTATAACGGTAATTATCAGAATTGCATTTAGAACATAACTTGCTCTCAGTTTTCTTTTAACAGGTTTTGTAATGATTTCTTTTCTTTCTGATTCTTCAATTGATTCAGTTTTTTTTATCCCTTGTGGAGTAAAATCAAAAATCCATGCCATAACGACAGCTAATGGTAATCCTGTTATCAGCAGGATTACAACTAATGTAGCAAGCCAATCAGGAAGATGTAATGGCCCGATCAGATTGTTGACAACTTCGATAATGATATAAGCAGTCGCAGCATAAGTAGTAACTACTCCGAAGACCTTACGTCTTTTCAGCTCCTTCCAGAACCTTTCAAAACTGTTGGTTTTCTGAGCCATCAGGTATCTTTTTGGCTTTGTGTATGTAAAGTTATACTATCCTGATGCCAAAGTCAAGTGAGAGTCAGATTATTAGAATAAAAAAGCCCCCATGGCTGATCCCTTGGGCTGTCAACTGATTTGTCTTTCGTTTTACTTCTTCCTGCAAGCCATAATAACCTTCATATTCCCGTCAGGGCTGGCTAGTGTCGGAAAAAGAGGGCTGAATTGCATTTTAAAAAAGGGATATCATTGCACTATCCAATCAGTGTATTTTGTAGTTAATGTACCCAATTTCTCTAATTCATCAGTGACAGGTTGGAGCTTTGCATTTGCCGATTCTCCTAACTCACTATAGTCTCCATTGGCATTATAATATTTGTCCCTATCCTGAGCCGATTTAAAAACATAAAGGAATCC
>CAZCQC010000309.1:0-5281 GCA_964500155.1 uncultured Rikenellaceae bacterium
GGCTTCTGGAAGCCTGATACTGAGATATATATCAGGATCAGAAACAAGGATCTTAAAGCAAAGGTCGTCAATTTGCCGATTTATAAAGAAGGTTAAGAATTTAATCTTAAATTATCTGCGAAATTCTGCGTGATCAGCGGGAGAAAAAATCAGTTGCCCGCAGATCTCGCTGATTGGCGCAGATACGAACCTGAAATATCCGTTACTTTTATGGTAATAAAAAGGAATTTGGAAACCTGTTTTTCACCAGCCTTATACGAACCTGAAAGGCATGTTGGTGACATTGTTGTAGTTATTGATATTCTTCGTGCCACTTCAGCCATTTGTACTGCATTTGAAAGTGGAGCAGAATCAATAGTCCCTGTTGCAACCGTTGCTGAAGCAAAGGAATACAAAACAAAGGGCTACCTGGTTGCAGCCGAAAGAGATGGCTATGTACTTGATTTTGCTGATTTTGGAAATTCTCCTTTCAATTTCACTCCCGACAAAGTGGCTGGCAGAACAATAGTGTACAGCACTACAAATGGAACCGGTATAATTAAGATTGCTTCTCTGGCCGGATTTATTATTGTTGGCTCTTTTCTTAACATAAGCGCTCTGACCGGATGGATTTCAAAACAGGAGAGACCAGTGGTTCTCTTCTGCGCAGGATGGAAAAACAGGTTCAACCTCGAGGACACTATCTGTGCCGGGGCTATAGCAGAAAAATTGATGTCGACATCGCTCTATTCGACAATGTGCGATTCCACCTATGCTGCACTTGATCTCTGGTCGCTTGCAAAAAATGATACACTGGGCTATATCGAAAAAGCGGCCCAAAGATCCAGACTCAGGGATAAGAAGCTCGATGATTGTATTCCATTTTGCCTTACAATGGATTATACGAGTAAAATACCGGTAATAAAGGATGGTATACTGATCAGTTTGGATGATCGGCAATAAAAATCATTAACTGCAAAGGTCGCTAAGGTTTAACACAAAGGCCGCAAAGTAACATAATTCAAAATTATAGCTTTGTGCTCTTTGCGACAACTTAGCGCGCTCTGCGGTTAAAAAGAAAAGACACCTGACTATTTTCTCTTTGCCAATGGTTAAAATTCCTTATTTTTGTAATAAGCCCTTTTCAGATACTTCAAATTATTAACATAATTCTCTAATCATGAAAAAACATAATTTTTACGCCGGCCCTTCAATTCTTCCACAATACACAATTGACAAGACAATTGAAGGTATTAAGGATTTTGCCGGATCAGGCTTATCTGTTTTGGAGATTTCCCACCGGAGCAAGGAATTTGTTGCTTGCATGAATGACACAATTGCCCTTGTTAAGGAATTGCTCGAAATTCCTTCCGGATACCAGGTCATTTTCCTTGGTGGGGGAGCCAGCCTTCAGTTTGCAATGGTCCCCATGAACCTGATGAATATGAAATCAGCTTACCTGAATACCGGCGAATGGGCAGGCAAGGCTCTGAAAGAAGCTAAGCTTTACGGGGAAGTTGTTGAGGTGGCTTCCTCAAAAGATAAACTCTTTAATTTCATTCCCAAAAACTATACTGTCCCGTCTGATGCCGACTATTTCCACGTAACAACCAATAACACAATCTACGGGACGGAACTGAAAAAGGATCCTATAGTTAATATCCCACTTGTGGCTGACATGTCATCAGATATCTTCAGCCGCCCTGTCGATGTGTCAAAGTATTCTGTTATCTACGCCGGTGCTCAGAAAAACCTTGCTCCCGCGGGTGTTACTTTAGTTATCCTTAAAGAGGATGTCCTCGGTAAAGTTACACGCCCGATCCCTACAATGCTTGACTATCGTACTCATATCAAAGGGGAATCAATGTTTAATACCCCTCCTGTTTTTGCAATATTTGCAGCACAACAGACACTTCGCTGGTTAAAGGAGCTTGGCGGAGTCAAAGCTATTCAGAAGAAGAACATTGAAAAAGCCTCCATGCTTTATGACGAGATCGATAGAAATAAACTTTTTGTTCCCACAATTAAAGATCCGGAAGACAGATCTCTCATGAATATATGTTTCGTGATGGCCGATGAATATAAGGAACTTGAAAAACCGTTTGCCGAGTTTGCAAAATCAAAAGGTATGCTTGGTATCGAGGGCCATCGCTCAGTAGGAGGTTTCCGTGCCTCAACATACAATGCCCTCCCGGCAGAAAGCGTTAAAGCATTAGTAGATACAATGAAAGAATTTGAGACTAAGAATTAACTCAGGGATCAGATTAATCCTTTTTTTAATTCAGTAAGATTCTTAACCGATTGGTAATGAAAATACTTGTTGCAACAGAAAAACCATTTGCCCCGGCAGCAATAGAACAGATCCGGGCAGTTGCCTGGGCAGAAGATTACGAGCTTGGTTTACTCGAAAACTATAAAAATATCAGCGAATTTCAATCTGCAGTTTCAGATGCCGATGCTTTGATTGTCCGGAGTGACCTGGTCACTGAGGAAATCCTCTCTGCTGCCAAAAAACTGAAAATAGTTGTTAGAGCCGGAGCAGGTTATGATAATTTAGATCTTGACGCCTGCACTGCTAATGGTGTGGTAGCTATGAATACCCCGGGTCAGAATTCAAATGCTGTCGCCGAACTTGTTTTCGAAATGATGCTCTACCAGGCCAGAGGAGGATTCAGTGGATGCACAGGTACTGAATTGCGGGGAAAGAAACTTGGTATTCATGCTTTTGGTAATGTAGGGAAATATGTTGCTGATATTGGCAGGGGGTTTGGTATGATAACTTATGCATTTGATCCATTTGTCAATGACAATATTATAGTCGCATCCGGTGCAAAAGTCTGCAGGAAGATGGATGAGCTTTATTCAACCTGCCAGTATGTTTCTTTGCATTTGCCTGCAAACAGTTCAACTATCAAATCGATAGGTTTCAATCTGTTGATAAATATGCCGTTTAATGCTGTCCTTATTAATACGGCACGAAAGGAAATTATAAACGAGGAAGATCTCCTGAAGATTTTTGAAAATCGTCCCGATTTCAGATATCTGTCGGATGTTGAACCTGACTGCAAATCTGTTTTTGAGGAGAAATTCAAAGGCCGGTTCCTCTTTACAGAGAAAAAGATGGGTGCCCAGACCAAAGAAGCCAATATGAATGCCGGAATAGCAGCTGCAAAACAGATAGTCAGTTATTTTAAGACCGGTAACGAGAAATACAGAGTCAATAAATAGAAATAAGTAGAAATAAGTAGAAATAAAATGGCTGTTGTCAAACCTTTCAGAGGATTAAGACCTCCGAAATCAATCGCGAGGGATCTGGCCTGCCTTCCTTACGACGTGATGAATACTGAAGAGGCATTAAAAATGGCCCAGGGCAGAGAGTGCTCCCTTCTTCATATAACAAGATCTGAGATCGATCTTCCGCCGGAGACAGACATTCATTCAGGGGATGTATATAATAAATCAGTGAGTAATTTTGCCCTCTGGAGGCGAAAAGGATGGCTGGTACAGGATGAAGAACCTCATTTTTATATTTATTCCCAGACAATGAAAGCCACGACACAGTATGGCATTGTCGGGTGTGCATCAGTTGATGATTATCTCAACGGTGTTATAAAGAAGCACGAGCTCACCAGACCGGATAAGGAACAGGATCGCATGATCCACGTGCGTGTAAATAATGCTAATATTGAACCTGTATTTTTTGCCTATCCGTCAGTAAAGCAGATTGATAAGTTAGTGAACTCAATTACAAAAAAAGAGACTCCAGAATATGACTTTATTTCAGATGATGGCATTGGTCATACTTTCTGGGTGGTGAAGGATCGTGAAAAAAATAAACTGATTGAGAAGCTCTTTGCTGAAAAAGTCCCTTTTTCCTATGTGGCTGACGGCCATCACAGGACCGCTGCAGCTGCACTTGTGGGAAAAGAAAAGCGTGAAAATAACCCCTCACATAATGGTTCAGAGGAGTACAATTATTTTATGGCTGTGCACTTTCCCGACAATCAGTTGAACATAATAGACTATAACAGGACTATCAGGGATATTAACGGAATGTCAGAGGAAGAGTTCCTGGCAAAGCTTGAAAAGGGATTCGTAGTCAGGGAGAAAGGAGCATTAATTTATAAACCCCGGAAACTTCATAATTTTTCAATGTACATGGATGGTAAATGGTACAGCCTTACGGCCCGACCTGATACCTATGACGATAAAGACCCGATCGGAGGACTGGATGTTACGATCCTTACAAATCAGATTCTGACACCGGTTCTTGATATTCAGGATCTGAGAAGATCAAAACGGATCGATTTTATTGGTGGAATAAGGGGATTGGGCGAACTTGAGAAGAGGGTCGACAGCGGAGAAATGAAAGTGGCTTTTGCACTTTACCCTGTATCAATGAAACAGCTGATAACCATTGCTGATTCGGGAAATATAATGCCTCCTAAAACAACATGGTTTGAACCAAAATTAAGAAGCGGACTTGTAATACACCTATTATAACTCTGTGTAGCTCTGTGTAGCTCTGTGTCTTCTCTGTATCACTCTGTGTAAGTTCTTGATTTTAAGTTACACAGAGACCCACAGAGGAAACGCAGAGAGCCACAGAGAAAAATCCATTTGAATGGCTGACATTGCTTCAAATATTAAATACCTTAAGGAACAGATACCCGCGTCTGTCAGACTAGTTGCCGTATCGAAAACAAAACCCGTATCTGATATTCTTGAGGCTTACAATTCAGGCCAGATATCCTTCGGCGAAAACAGAGTCCAGGAACTTGTAAAAAAAAAGGATCTTCTTCCTGCGGACATTGAATGGCATCTGATTGGTCACCTTCAAAGTAATAAGGTGAAGCTGATTGTCCCTTTCATAAGCCTGATCCATTCAGTTGACAGCTTTAAACTGCTTAAAATCATCAATCTTGAAGCCTCACGGATTAACAGGGTTGTTGACTGCCTGCTGCAGATCTATATTGCGGAAGAGGAGTCTAAATTCGGATTCAGCATGGACGAAATATATGAGATGACTGGTTCAGAAGACTTCGGAAACCTCAATTCAATAAGAATTTGTGGAGTAATGGGTATGGCCTCTTTTACCGATGATACGGACAGGATTCAGAAAGAGTTCAGATATCTGACCGGATGTTTTTTCGATTTGCGGAGAGAATATTTCACCGACGAACCCTGGTTTAAAGAGATCTCTATGGGAATGTCCGGAGATTTTAGGATAGCAATCGGAGAGGGAAGTACGATAGTCAGAATAGGAAGTCTTATATTTGGAGAACGAAATTAAATCTAACAA
>CAZCQC010000310.1:0-7990 GCA_964500155.1 uncultured Rikenellaceae bacterium
GATAAACTGAGCCCTGAGCTGACTGCCGAAGAAAAAAGCTGGCTCAAAGAAAAGACAGCACCACTTTAAATCTTCTCTGTGTTTCTCTGTGACTCCTCTTCAGTTTGCCCCCCCATCCCCCCTAAAGGGGGGCTTTTGCGGCTTTTTGCCCTCCCTCAATCTGGCTCCTCCCTAAAATCAGCCACTGGCTGATTTCTTTACGGTCGGCCCCCTTTAGGGGGTTGGCGGCGATAAACACAAAGGTCTATTAACGGATTACATCAACGACTTGAGTCAGATCAATCACCGGAAATTCAGTTATTCTCAATCTTGCACATCCATATGGTACAAGCTGAATTACTTCCGCAGAACCCTTTGGCCTTACAGGACTAAGAGGTGGGATATCCGCCGAATTGTCCTTCATTGCCCACTCAGGAATTTTCATTCCACGCGTTGTTATAACAACTGCGGGATCTTTTTCCCATGGAATGTATTTGGCCGAATCAGCCATCCAGATCATATCACCCTTATCTGCAAACGGGTACCTGCTTACCTCATTCTCTGCAAGTGTAACACCTCTTTTCAGATTATTCCTGTCGATCATCAAACCGTAATTCCATGGGCTCTTCGGATAGATTTCCCAGTCAACACTACCTTTGTAACTGAAATTGTCATAATTGATTTTAACATTCCTGTATTCTTTATCGATTCTCAGTGAAAAGTAAAGCGGACCTCTTAGTAATGATAACGAATTATTATATCTTTTTTCAATCCTGATATTCATTGGTATCTCCATTGTGATTACCTCATCCGGATCCCACCTGGCAAAAATTTTAACAGTCGAGCCACCTGTTCCTGAGACTGTTTTGCCTTTGTATTTTATTTCTGCCTTTTCAGCCCAGCCGGGAATCCTCAGGTAAAGCGAAAATCTGACCGGTTTTTCAGTATTGATGGTGAATCTGACAGAACCTTTAAAAGGATAATCAGTTTTTTCGGTAATAATAACTTCTTTCTGGTTGCCGACTTTTGCCTTTACCGTTGAAGGGGCGTAAGCAACGGCTATCAGACCGTTGTCGTTAGTTGCCATCCAGAGACTCTGCGCAAATTTAGGCCATCCCTGGTGCATATTTGCCAGGCAGCATGCAAAATTGGGCATCAGTCCGTATATATTTGAATAATTGCCGTTTGTACTCCATGCCCGTTTTTCCCCGTTGACAATTACCTGGTTTGATTGCTGATCATACTGGTGTGCCCACATATCAGGCGTTGTAGTACCGGGTAATGCATTGAAAGCAAGAAGTTCAAGCCTGTCGGCAAGCTTGTTGTCACCAAATATTGCATAGAGTTCTTCAATCGAATACATATACTCGACAACAGAACAAAGCTCAGTGCCCCGGTCGGGAGATTTCCCCGAAAGATGCTCATCCCCTGAAAACCTTCCCCCTGCCTGCCCGTGATTCAAGTCGTATCGCGAGATCCCGTCATAGACAGCTTTCTTAAATCTGCCATCTCCTGACTGCTGGAACCATAACCCGGGATATTTTATAGCCATAGCATTATTGACAACATGAGCGGTCAGACCATCGGCACCCCAGTTCAATGGGATTTTCCTGTCAGCAGATGCTGCGGAGTCCCATGGAAATTTTTCATAATAAGTTGTCCAGTCGGAACTGTTCTTCTGGATTGATTCAATCACATCAAGTATCCATGGTTCTTTTGTCTGCCTGTATAACCAGTATCCTGTTACCGCATTTTCCATTGCTCTTACACCGCGCCAATCCTTATCGGGCCAGTCAGGTGGAGTATCATGCAGATACCTGAAATATTTTTTCAGGACTTCAACTGCGCGGTTATCGTTAGTTGCTTCAAAATACTGCATCAAAACCTTATTTGAAACAGCCAGAGGCCACCGATCCTTGTTTTTTGCAGGCCCATACCAACCTGTGTCACGGCTGCTGGCGAGTATTGGTTCTATCCAGTCTGTTACTTTCTTCTTAAGCTTTACATTATCAAGAAGATATGCCAGCGGAACAAGGCCGTCAAGATAATATGGACCTCTCTCCAGGCTTCTCCTTCACCACCCCTCCATGAAGAATTGACAAGGTCAGGCCAGAAGTCGTCGACATGACCGGTAAGCCCCTCAGCCTGAGCTTCAAGCTGCGCTTTCAGCCAGCCTTCAGGCTTAATTGCTCCCAGGGGCAGTTTGATATATGCATTTTGTTTCAGGGGTGCAGGATTGCCTTTATAGTTTATGTTCTCATCTTTCCCGGAACAACAATACAGCAAAGGAATGAGAACAATGAATACTGCAAAAATTAATCTTTTCATTTTATAGACTTAGTGATCAATAAACTCATTTTTTTTAACACAGAGTCGCACAGAGTTATACGGAGTTTCACAGAGTAAAAACCGTGTAACTCCGTGATAACTCGGTGTCACTCCGTGTTTTATAATTATTTTTTCCATATATTTCTTATTTCAGGATTTATGCTCCTTTTTATATCAACAGCTTTAAAGACCTGAATCATATCGAACCATATTGTTCCCTTACCCGGAACTCTGAGGATTACATTTGCTCTTGACGAAGGGATTGTATCTCCCGGAATTGTAACAGAAGTTACAAATTGCTGCCATTCATCGCCCGGATAAAACCTTTTCTTTCCAAATTCGCCAAGGCTCAGTTCGAAATAAGGTGTCTCCTTCTTCTCATACAAACTTGATTCCGTTTTTGCCCATATTGTCAGTAAAAAGGTCCTTCCTTTTTCAATGGTGATCGGGAAAAATCTAAGCCTGGTCCCTTTGTTTTCCTGGGGAGTCACAAGTCTCAGTGAATGGTTCCCCTCGAAATGCTCACGTGAATCGATGAAATATGTCGATCCTCTGTCGCCTTCGTTCCAGGCATAGCATGATGAGGGAACACCCGTGCTTGAAACATCCTCAAAGCCGGGATCCCTTAAAAGGTTGTCTTTAAATGGTTTTACCTCTTGTTTTTTTAAGCGTGTATTTATCAGGTACACCTGCGATCCGAAAGCTGGCAGTATATCCGAAAATGCACCTGAATAAACCGGTAACGAGCGGTTTTCAAAAAGTACCATGGCCGTGTTTAATACAGATCCTGAGATATTTATATCGACTTTCTGAGGTGAATTCACCTTATTCACGGCAATTACAAGAAGCTGTCCGTTATGAAGTGCTGAAGTGGTCAGCACGTTACCGGAGGAGACTTTTACAGGAAATGGTTTCTCATCCGAAAGTAACCAAGGGGTGATTTCTGCCATTTCCAATGCCATCTTTCCGCATTCGTTCCATGTTGAAGTTGATTTCGGGAAGGAGTTCAGGCCGTGCCTCACAAAATACTGAATTCCCCGGGCACCGTTAACTATTGACTGGTATGTCATGCTCCTCAGCTCCTGGTATGTTGGTTCGCGTTCCCACCATTCACCTCCGCCAAAAGCCTGTGGAACCATCCAAACCGGCCTTTTGCCTTCAAATTCAGATCTCAGTAGCTTTGCAACATCACCAGTCTGCGACACTGAGCCATTCGGGACGGGATAAGGATCGGCCATGACAATGTCAAGTGCATTTTCATAATTTATTGAAGACAGGAACGGAGACATAAAAACTACCGAAACCGGATGCCATGGATCAATATCCTTTATTGTCCGGTAGACTCCTTCGAGTTCTGCAGGAGGGATTTTAAATCCATTGGGTTCATCGGAGATATACCAGGCAAGAAGAGCAGGGTGATCCATAAAAGTCCTTATTTCAGACACCAGTCTTTCCCTTTTCTCTGATTCATTGATACCTTCAATTTTTGAGGAAACACCACCTCCCCCCGAAACAGACAGGAGATTATAATGCACCTTCATCCCAATCATGGCGCACCTGTCCATATATGCCATTCTCTCTTTAAGTGTTTCTGGCAATATCTTCTGGTATGGGGAGATCATATTGAACCCTTTGACAAATTCTTCTTCAGGAAGTGTCGGGTAAACAGGTGAATAACAATAGAACCCGAAGGGTAAAAATATTTTTCTGTTCACTATCAGTCCTCCGGTAAGTCTGTCGGTTTTTACCTCATTTGACTTGTAATCCAGGATGTTTAAACTGGCAGTAGTTTTATAAGCGGATCCATTTGATGATTTTATGCCTGCTTCGACAGTATAAATGGCAGAAGATATGTCAATGTCAAATGGAAGGGAAAGGATTTTGTTGCCGGAAATACCCTTCCATGTAGCCAGTTCCATGTTGTTGATTTTCAAAACAATATTTAAATGATTCCATATAAGCGACTGAGGGATGTGAATGATCATTTCACCGCTTTTTTCATTAGAATAAAAGCTGAGCCTGGAATTCATCTGAAATGATGTGCTATCAATTTTCTGACTGAACGAATTGATGCTTATTGAAACAGCAAAAAGCAGAAACAGGTAAAAGGTCTTTCCCGGCATAAAAATGGACTGGAGTTAAATAGTGAAAATCAAAACGAATAAATGTAATGACTTTTGATTATTGAAAAAAGATATGTTATAAACATTACGAAAGAATTTGTATTCAAAAATTCATTTTTATACTGAGATCCACTGAGTTGAGAATTCTCCGTGTCACTCTGTGATCCCTCTGTGTAACTAAAATAAAATTCGATTATTTAAAAACAATCCTGATCCTTACTTCGTCGTTAATTGTTTTACCGTTTTCCTCTGCAGGTTTCCATCGTGGACCCTCTCTGATAAGGCGGATCGCTTCATCGGAAAAGTTCTTATCCGGACTTCTTATAATTTTTATGCTGTCAATTTTTCCATCAGTATCAACTTTGAAATTTAGAACAACAACTACTCTCTGCCCTGCAGTGGCAGAGTCAGGTCTTCTTATGTTTTCCCTGATAAATTTATCAAAGTCAGCTCTTCCGTTTGTTGGTTGAGGTGGATTGTATTGATTGACAGCTACTTCAGCTTCATTACCGGCACTTTTTGCCCCGTAGCCAACAACCACTACTTCACTTAAAGCCAATTCAGAGGGTTCAAGCATAATTTCCAGACTGGAGTCTTCAACAGCTTTAAACTCTTTTGATACCATACCCACAAAGTTCGCAACTAGTACCCTGTTTGCTGCTTCCACTCCATTTAAATTGAAATTGCCATCCACGTCAGTAACCGTTCCTATGCTGGTACCTTTTACAGTAACATTAACACCAGGTATTGGCATTTTATCTTCAGACGAAATAACTCTGCCTCTTATCCTTGAAAGTGAGGCCGAAGCTTTTTTCGTTATAACCGGTTTTGCAGGCATTGCTTCATCAGCAGCAAAAACCTTGTCGGGTTCAGCAACTTTAATAACCTCCATTAATTCCATGTTTTCAACAGAAACTTCTTCCCTGGTTTTTTCTAGCTTTTCATCCGATTTATTTTTGTTTTCAGTGGTTTTTGCAGGAGATTTTATGCTTCTTTCCGGACCTGCAGCATATGGTAGCTTCTTTTCAACTGACACAGGTGCTGGAACATTGATTTCGGTTGCCGGTTGGTCCTTCAAAGTCCTCATATCTTTAGATCGCTCAGTAACCGGAGTATATGATAATTGTTCGGATGAACTCCTTTTATCCTTAAAAATAAAGATTGATGATATTATCATCAGCACAGCGACAGAGGCTGCAATACGATACCAGAGAACTCTTTGCTTTCTGATAGTTCTCTTCTTCAGTTGTTTCCTGAGTCCGGCTATATCATCCCCGGCAGATGATAGGTCAATATTTTCAAGACCTTCTGATGCTTCCCGGGCAAAAACATCTTTCTGAAGGCTCCTTTCGAAAGAATTTCTCTCCCTGTCCGTCATTTTATTTTCCCTGTAACGGAGGAAATCAGAGAGCCGATCATTCCCCTTTTTATTTCTTTCTGACATTTTTTTCTTCAAGACAAATTTTAAGATTTCTTTTCCCGTTCTGAAGATGACTCTTCACCTTTTTCTCATCAAGACCCAGGTTTCCCGAGATCTCATTATAGCATCTGTTTTCAAAATAGAACTGCCTTATGCAGAGCCTCTGTTCTTCTTTCAGTTTTTCAATGCAATCTTTGAGATCTCTTTCGATAGACTTTGAGTTTTCTTCATCATCCAAAGGATGCAGATCAATAACAGTTTCCATAAAAACTGATGGATCATTTATCCATTCACTGAATTTTTCCTTTTCCGATTTACCGGAACGGAGCAGCATAAGGCAATAGTTTTTGGTTACAACATGCAACCAGCTATGGAATGTTTCAATATTATGTTTCGGGATCTCGATTATGAGTTTTTCAAATATCTGCATTACGCCATCCTTGGCCTCCTCCCTGTCTTTCAGGTATTTAAGACATACGCCATATACCAGGTGAACATATCTCGAATAAAGCTCTCCAAGTACCTCCAGATCGCCTGCTGACTTGAAATCAGCAAGAAGTTCCTGATCTGATTTATTCCGCAATTTTTCCCGTGGTATTCTAAACAACATAATCTTAATTTTTACCCCCAACCCCCTAAAGGGGGCTTTAAATCAAGAACATTAATAGCCCCCCTTCAGGGGGGATGGGGGGCATATTTCACCTTAAAGATAGAACAAAAGTAAAAAATTGCTATGCTGTTTATGGAATTCACGGAATCCATGCATCATAGGGGAAATATTTATCTATAAAACTTAAAATTATGAAAAACAAATTATCAATCCTGGCAATACTGGTTCTGGGAGCAATGATGATTGCTTTTGTTCAGACCAGGACCATTACCGGAAAAGTTATTGACAATTCAGGACTCCCACTTGCAGGTGTCAACGTAACTGTTAAGGGCACAAATAAAGGAACGATTACTGATCACCAGGGTAACTATAAAATTGAATTAGCCCCTGATGATAAAATCCTTCAATTCTCAATGGTTGGATATTTAACAATAAATGAAAAAATCGGTGATCGAAGTAAGATCAATGTCATTATGCAAGAAAACACAGTCGCACTTAATGAAATGGTAGTAACAGGATACGGTGCAAAAAAAGATATGGCATCAAAGGCTTATACCATGGCTGCTCCATCATCTGCTGAATATGGCGGAAGGCATTCATTTCCAAGGTATAACAGTAATTTTAATACTGAAGGATATGCCGGAATAGAAGAAAACGGTTTTAAAAATGTTACGAATAATCCGTTATCAACTTTTTCGATAGATGTAGATAATGCTTCATACACGAATGTCCGCAGATTTATCAACAGTGGTGTTTTACCCCCGCCCGATGCTATAAGAATAGAGGAAATGATCAATTATTTTAAATACGATTATCCCGAACCTGTAGGATTACATCCGTTTTCGGTTTACACAGAACTGGCTGGCTGCCCATGGGACACCAGGCATCAGCTGCTCCTTGTTGGTCTCAGGGGAAAAAGTATAGATAAGTCCTCACTCCCGCCATCCAACCTTGTTTTTCTGATTGATGTTTCGGGTTCGATGAATGTTCCAAACAAACTTCCTCTGCTTAAATCTGCTTTCGGCCTTCTTGTAAACGAATTAAGGCCGCAGGATCATGTGGCAATTGTTGTATACGCCGGGGCTGCCGGGCTTGTTCTTGAATCAACTCCGGGGAATAGAAAAGAGGTGATAATGAATGCAATCAACAATCTTGAAGCTGGTGGATCGACAGCCGGCGGGGCTGGGTTGAAGCTGGCTTATACTGTTGCATCGGATAACTTTGTCAAAGGAGGAAACAACAGGATCATCCTCGCTACTGATGGTGATTTCAATGTTGGTGAATCGAGCAATGGAGGAATGGAAAGACTTGTTGAGGAAAAAAGAGGACAAGGAGTATTTATCACGGTTCTTGGATTTGGAATGGGCAATATAAAGGACGATAAGATGGAGATAATTGCAGACAAAGGCAACGGAAACTATTCATATATCGATAACCTTCAGGAGGCAAGGAAAGTCCTTGTTCGTGAATTTGGCGGAACTCTTTTCACAATAGCGAAGGATGTAAAGTTTCAGATCGAATTCAATCCTG
>CAZCQC010000311.1:0-2571 GCA_964500155.1 uncultured Rikenellaceae bacterium
TGGGGGAAATTAGAAAGGGGGTATTTATATTTATTAAAGGATGTTCCTGAATAAAATATTTTGCCTGTGCAGAAAATTAAAATAGTCCTGAAATCAGGGAAAGAACAATCAATCCGCAGATATCACCCCTGGATCTTTTCAGGAGCAATAAAAAAGATCTATGGAGAACCACTGGAAGGTGATATCGTAACTGTATTTGATAACAAGGGTGATTTTCTTGCAGTGGGTCATTATCAACCAGGTTCAATTGCTATAAGGATCCTCTCATTTGAGGATATTGAACCGGACAGTAAATTTTTCAGGGAGAGAATAAAGAGCGCAATTGATTTCAGAAGATCAATGGGATTGATTGATAATAATTCTGTTAATGTATTCAGACTGGTCCATGGCGAAGGTGATAATCTCCCAGGGTTGATAGCCGACTTCTACAACGGTGTGATAGTTATGCAGTCGCATTCGGTTGGTATGTACAGGATCAGGAAAGAAATTGCCGGGATCTTATCAGAATTATTAGGCGAAAGAATAAAAGCTATTTATGATAAAAGTGAATCGACGATTCCATTTAAGGCAGGGATCGCAGCGAAAAACGAGTTCTTATCCGGAGAATCAGAACCTGTAGTGGTCACCGAAAACGGATTTAAATTCAGGATTGACTGGACCACAGGACAGAAAACAGGATTTTTTATTGATCAGCGGGAAAACAGGAAGCTGTTAGGGGAATTTACAAAAGGCAGGAGTGTCCTTAATATGTTCGGTTATACGGGCGGATTTTCAGTTTATGGAATGAAAAATGCAGCACTGGTTCACAGTGTAGACAGTTCAGAATCAGCCACCAGACTGGCAGACGAGAACGTAAGACTTAATTTCGGCGATGACAACCGGCATAGATCATTTCAGGTGGATGCCTTTGAATTTCTAAATGATATTAGGGACAAATATGATCTCATAATTCTTGATCCACCGGCATTTGCCAAGCATAATAATGTCCTGGCGAATGCCCTTCAGGGATATAAGAGGCTGAATATGAAGGCAATTGAGCAAATAAAGCCTGGTGGGATTATTTTTACTTTCTCCTGCTCCCAGGTTGTCACCAGGGAAAATTTCAGGAAATCGGTATTTGCTGCTGCGGCAAATACGGGTAGAAACGTCAGGATACTGCACCAGATGAGCCAGCCTCCTGATCATCCGGTTAATATTTACCATCCGGAAAGTGAATATCTGAAGGGATTGGTGCTGTATGTTGAGTAAAGAATTTGAAAATTTGAAAATTTGAAAATTTGAAAATGAATTCGAATAAAAACATTAAGTTGATTGCCTCAAAACTTGGGCTGCACGAATGGCAGGTTGAGAATACGATCCGACTGATGGATGATGGTGCGACAATCCCGTTCATAAGCCGGTACAGGAAAGAGATGACCGGTAGCCTTGATGAAGTTAAACTGTTGCATATCAAAGAAGAATATCTGCGGCTTAAAGACCTTGATTCACGCCGTGAAAGCGTAATAAAATCAATCGAAGAGCAGGAGAAAATGACCCCTGAGCTTCTGGCAAAGATAGAATCATCCCTCACAATGTCGGAACTTGAGGATATTTATCTGCCCTTCAGACCAAGGAGGCGTACCCGGGCCACAATTGCGAGGGAAAAAGGGCTGGAACCTCTGGCTTCAATCATAATGGGGCAGAAAGAAAGGGATCCGCGACAAAAAGCCGAAGAGTTCCTTAACGATGATGTTAAATCCGTTGATGATGCACTTGCCGGAGCTTCTGATATTATTGCGGAATGGATAAGTGAAGATGAAAAAGCCAGAAGGCAGTTGAGACATCTTTTCGGGAAGGACGCGGTAATTTTTTCAAAAGTCATAAAAGGGAAAGAATCGGAAGGAATTAAATTCAGCGACTATTACGACTGGTCAGAACCTTTGAGAAAATGTCCTTCACACAGACTTCTGGCCATGAGAAGGGGAGAAGATGAGGGATTCCTTCGCCTGACGATCGAACCTGATGAAAAGAATGCACTTGATATACTGAATTCCATATTTATTAAGGGAGCAAACGATTCCTCTGAAATCGTAAGCGTTGCAGTAAAAGATAGCTGGAAGCGACTTCTGGCTTCATCAATGGAGACAGAATTCAGAAATCTTTCAAAAGAGAAAGCTGATGAGGAAGCAATCCTGGTGTTTGCTGATAATCTGAAACAGCTTTTACTTGCGTCTCCACTCGGAGAAAAAAATGTCCTTGCCATTGATCCGGGATACAGAACAGGCTGTAAATTAGTTTGTCTCGACCGGCAGGGAAATCTCCTTCATAATGAGACGATTTATCCTCACCCGCCTCAGAATGAGACAGCTATGTCAGTTAAGAAGATACTCTCGCTTGTGAATGCCTATAAGATTGAGGCAATAGCCATCGGCAACGGCACAGCGAGCCGCGAAACCGAGGATTTCATAAAGTGGGTCAAATTTGATAAAGATATCCAGGTTTTTGTTGTAAGTGAAGCCGGCGCGTCAATATACTCAGCATCCAAAGTTGCCCGCGATGAATTTCCCGACTATGATGTAACAGTAAGGGGAG
>CAZCQC010000312.1:0-5693 GCA_964500155.1 uncultured Rikenellaceae bacterium
TTTTTCCAATAGTGCTTACCGGTTCTCCAAAACCAAAATAAGGAAGCGCAGATTCATTTATTATAATTTTATTCGATTCCTCTTCAATGGATGCCTGGTAATTTTCCCCTGCCTGCAAAGTAAGGCCGTAAGTATCAAAAAAATGGTTATCAATATAATATACATCAATCCTCTTTTCTGTATTACGACCCTCCACGGGAATACCGAAAACACGGGAATTTTTAATCTCCGTACCGGGAACATTTGATGAAGCAGTTATGTTGCTTACACCTGACAATGCTAATATTTCATCCTTAAATGATTCGATGGATTTCAAGTATGATTCATACGTATTTGCCCTGAGTATTCTCGGCCCATCAAGGACTACTAAACCTTCCTTAATAAAGCCGAGGTCGTGATTGCGCATAAAATTTACCTGCCGGTAAATTATTATGGTGCCTGTAATTAATATTATTGAGACAGTGAACTGAAAAACAACAAGGTAGTTTTTCAGAAGTCTTATCCATCCGGACTCTGTCGGATTTTTTCCTTTCAGAACGAGGCCGGGAGCAAAACGCGAAATGTAAACTGCAGGGAGCAGTCCGGTAAACAATGATCCGGAAACAAGAAGCAGAATGAAGAGAAGTAAAACCATAAAGTAATCGAGCTGCAACGGGCTTTGCATAACCTGCTTGAAGAATGGAAGCAAAAGTAGAACACCTGTGATGCTGATTATCAATGCAATCAGGTTTAATATTGCCGACTCTGAAAGAAACTGGAAAACAAGATCCCGTTTTGATGCTCCTGTTACCTTCCGGATGCCGACCTCATGAGCCCGTTCTATTGACCTTGATGTGGCCAGGTTTATATAATTTACAAATGCTATCAACAGTACAAGTAAAGCCACAATACCCAGAGAGAATACACTCCGGTAATTTCCGTTAACCTCCAATTCGTTACTGACAGAAGAATGCAGATGAATGTCTGTTAGTTTTACCAGCTTATATTCCAGCAGGAAGAATGCCTCCTTCATAAATTTCCCGATAAAGGCTTCGGGTATTTGTGGTAATTTGGCTTCCAAGGCTTTTGCATCAGCCCCTGGCGCCATGAGAATGTAAGAGTAAACCCTTTCGCTGACCCAGGAATTATCCCAGCCTCTCGAGCTCTTTATAAGATTTTCGTAAGACAGCAGTATATCAAATTTAAAATGAGAGTTATCTGGTATTGATTTGATAATTCCTGCCACTTCGAAATCGTTGGCTCCATCAATAGTTATCATTTTTCCGATAGGATTTTCATTGCCGAAATATTTCCGGGCAGTCTCTTCAGTAATAACAGCATGATTTATTGCGAGAATACTGGAGTCAGGCTTTCCTTCTGAAAGAGGGAATGAAAAAATGTCAAAGAAAGATGATTGTGCATAAAGAATGTTTTTCTCCTTAAAGGTTTTGTCGCCGTATTTTATCAGACTTTCCGTGCGATAAAACCGTGTATAGTCTCTTACTTCAGGAAACATGTTCTTTATTTCTTTTCCGACTCCGGACGATCCTGACGCAGAATGCTGTTCAAGAATACCTTCCTCATAAAGAAGATAATCGACTCTGTAAATATTTTGGGCATTTTTATGGAATTTATCGTACGATGTTTCTGCTTTTATCCATAATGTTATCAGGATAAAGGCGGTTATACCGATTGTTAATCCCAGAAGATTAATAATGAAATATCCCTTGTTCGACTTCAGGTTTCTGAGCGTAAGGATCAGGTAGTTTTTTATCATTTACAGTATTTTACAATAAATGTAAGAAATTGCTTTTATTCATACCGTAATGCTTTAACAGGATTTGTTCTGGAGGCTTTGTAAGAATGAAAGAAGACTGTTGCTGCAACAACAAATGCTGAAAGTAACAATGCGATTATGAATACATAAGGGCTGATTGAAACTTTGTAAGAAAAGTTATTCAACCATTTGCTCATAAAGTAGATTGTTGAAGGTATGGAAATAATCCAGGCAATCAATACCATTGCCAGGTTTGAACGGATAAAGGAAAATATAATAGCCGTCCCCGTGCTGCCGAAAACCTTTTTCAGACCTATTTCTTTGGTCCTGGATTTGCCTACGAACAGCACCAGCCCGAACAACCCGAAAGCTGCAATAAGTAATGTAAATAGGGCAAAGATTGATACAATTGTGCTAAGATTCTTCTCTGATGAATAGAGACTTGCAATAAGTGATTCAATCGTTGAGTACGAAAATGGTCTCCCTGGAGCAGCTTTTTTCCATTCGGCTTCTGCGGCAGTCAGGACACTGTTCAATGATCCGGGTTCGTAATGGACAGCGACCTGTTGAATGTACCTGTCGTTCATGTGTATCGAGAGAGGTGGAATCTCTGAGTGAATTGAATGTACATTAAAATCTTTTACAACACCTATAATAATGCTTTCCCCAAGCTTCTTTCCAACAGGATCGGTGATTCCAAGTTGCTTTACGGCTGTTTCATTAAGCATAACTGCCTTCGTGAGATCACTTCCAAAATCCTGAGAAAACTCCCGGCCGGCCATTACCGGAATACCCATTGTATTAATAAAGTTATAATCCACCGCCAGTCCTTCTACTTTTATTTTCGTTTCCGGATTTTGGAAATGCGGGTACATTGATGACATTGAACCGGACATAGGAAGCCCTTGCATTACTCCCCCGGCCATTATTATATTGGGATTCGCCTTGATACTATTAATAAAAGCTGAATATCCGTTAAAATTTCGACCCAGCTCCAGCAGGATAACATCTTTTGTATAATGGCCCGGATCTTTTTTAAGAGCAAATTTGTACTGTAACCGTATAATAAGTGTGCTCGAAACAAAAGTGCAGAAAATCACCAGCTGGAGGACAATCAATGTTGATCTCACTATTTGCTTTTTTCTCCCGGTATGAATTACACTTTTCAGAATATCCATAACCTTCAGGTGAGAAAGGTAAGAGGAGGCGTAAATACCTGAAAGGAAACCAATTAGTATTGTAACTATCAGGTATACTGAAATATATACCGGAATATTTGAGGAGATTATGTTAAGTTTTGTCTGGAAAAGTCTTCCTGCCACCGGAAGTGCCAACCATGCCATAACAAGAGCAAAAGGAAGTACCAGCAAAACAAGCAGGATCGATTCACTGAGCAATTGTTTTCTGATGCTATTATTATGAGCACCGAATGTTTTCCTTATCCCTATTTCATTACCACGTGAAGAAGAGACCGCAGTAGATAAAATTATATAGTTAATTGCTGCAACCAGGACGATCAGAAAAGCGATTAAGGAAAACAGTCTAACATTTTTTACGTTGCCTTTAAGTCCGGTATTTGCAATTTCTTCAGAATTCAGATAAACATCCGAAAGGTTTTGGAGAGAATAATTATTATGCGGATCCTCGCTGATATTCTTTTTCTCAAAAACCGGCAATTGTTTTTCAAATTCATCCGGATCGGTTCCCTTTGCAAGAAGTATCCAGGTGTTCCAGAAATCAAAAGTCCAGTTAACATCTGCATTGGTCACTTTAAATGATTCATTTATTGGATCCAGAGTCCATTTGCTACTAATGAAACATTGTGCTCTGAAGGTTGAGTTCACAGGAATATCCTCGTAAACACCCTTCACCATGAACATGTTTTCCTTGTTGTTAATAATTCCGATTACTTCTTTGCCGACAGGATTTTCCCCCGGATAATACCGTTCCGCTAATTCTCTGGAGAGCACAATCGAATTCATGTCTCCGAGAAGATCAGGACCAGCAACACCTTCTATAATAGGAATGGTGAAAATATCGAATATCTCAGAACCGGCAGCCATTGCGGGCCTTACTCCTGCGGTTTCCTCCCCGATTTTCAACATTAAGCTTACAGGTCTGGCATTTGAAGCTTTTATAACCTGAGGGAATTCATCTTTAAGAGCAGAAGCCAAAACGTATGGAGTACCGGCCATGACCTGTTTGAAATCCTTGTAATAATTTAGAACTCTGTAAATGTCTTTCCTGTTCTGATGACTGTGATCGTAACTGAGCTCATTAATTACAAACAGAAGAATGATAAACGATACAGCCAGTGCAATAGAGAGACCCAGAATGTTAATGAAAGCAAATACTTTATTGTGTTTCAGGAAACGTAAAGCGGTTTTAAGATAATTTTTAAACATAACCTGGATTATAATAACTATAAATTTAGGTTATGTTTTAATTTATAACAAATATTTAATTCAGAAAAGTACCGGATTCCGATAATTCGGCCAATGTCTTGTTACTCATATCGTAATGCTTCGACGGGATTTCTTGCCGCCGCCCTCCAGCTTTGCAAGCTTACAGTTGCCAGGGCAATAACAAAGGCTATTAATCCGGCAAGTAAAAATATCCACCAGCTTATTTCGGTTCTGTATGCGAAGTCCTGGAGCCATTTATACATTGAATACCATCCAACTGGTGTAGCAATGATGAAGGCAATTAGAACCAGTTTTATAAGATCTTTGTTCAGCATCGCCATTACTTCTGTCGATCTGGCACCATTTATTTTACGGATACCAATTTCCTTTGTACGTCTCTGGCAGGAAAAGAGGGACATAGTAAAAATACCGAGGCAGCATATTACAATAGCGCATAGGGCTAACAGCGAGAAAGTTCGTTGAAACAGGAGTTCTGACTGATACATGTTACCAATTGCCTGGTCAAAAAAGGTCACTTCAACGGGGAAAGAAGGTGAAAGCTGCGAAGCAATTTCTTTTATCTCAACGACAACGCTATTCAACGATTTAAAATTGATTGTATGGAGACTAACAAGACAGTGTGATGCATTTGATTCGTTTCTTATAACAAGCGGGACTATTTGCTGATTAACCGGCTGGAAATGAAAATCTTTTATCACGCCGATAATCTCAAATGTACGTTTTCCCATCATAAAACTCTTTCCCAGCGGATTAGTGAAATTATGATCATGGAGAAACGTTTCATTGACCAGGACTTTCTCTTTATCTGTAGAAAGATAGTCAGCATAAAAACGGCCGGAAACTAAATGTAATCCTGCAATTTCAAAGAATGCAGCATCGGCACAGAAAGTGTCAAAATTCAGTTGTTTCTCTTCGCCGTTCAGATCCATCCCGACTGTCCATTGTGAAATGTCTTTACCTGGATAATACTGAGTAAAGGAGACATTATTGACAACCGATTTTTCGATGAGCTGCTTTTTGAGTACATCTTTCTTCTCGTTCAGTTGAGGAGTTAATTTAATACCGATTATATTTTCCTGTTGCAGACCCAGATTGGTGCTCCCGAACCTGATTTGTTTTTGCACCAGTAATGTAAAGGAAACCAGTGCAATGGCTATGGCAAACTGGAAAATAACAAGGACACTGCGATAAGAGAAATTGGATTTTTCTGCCTTTATTGTGTTTTTCAAATTATCAATCGCTTTTGATGAGGAGATTTTCCATGCTGGAATTATGCTGAAAATCACGCTTATAATTATGATTCCTGCCAGTGATGCAACAATAAAGTACAGAGAGTAAGTCAATTTTGGATTATAGAGTATCCCTGTGTAATCGCTGATAAATGGATTAATTGCATTTACAATATAAAATGCAATCAGGAGTGCTGCCAGGAAAAAAACAAATGATTCAGTAAGCACATTAAAGAGGATAATTGACCGTTTTGCACCAAGAACCTTCATTATGCCGGTTGG
>CAZCQC010000313.1:0-3788 GCA_964500155.1 uncultured Rikenellaceae bacterium
GTTAAAGCGGATCCTGAACAATTTAAAGAACTTGCACGGTTCCCGGCTATTGAAGGCAAGACTTGGAACCACCCGGCATTGGTTGGCGATATCCTGGTAGTCAGAAACAGTAACCAAATGGCTGCATTCCGGTTGTCTCAGCACAATTAGATGTTTTTCACAACACTTATCCACATAACATTTTAAATCCACCCAAACACTACCAAAAAGCTCCCCTGCAAACTGGCTCCCTCTCCGCCAGCCGGCGGATCGGCCCCCGCTGATGCGGGGCAGGCTCTCCATAATTCCTGGCCGTTAGCACACAGTTGAGTCAATCTCTGCTTATCTGAAACTTAAAATATTTCAATATGAAAGTAGCAATAAATACTATTGTTGTCGTTCTCACGACATTAGTTGTCCTTTACTTTGTCCTTATTGGTAATACCGACAGATCGGAACCAAAGATTATTAAGCTCGACCAGCCAATTTATATCATTGGTTCGGAAATTAATACTGACAATAAATCAATATATCAAGATGTCTCCAGGGTTGTTACACAGTTTAATGCGATAAAAAAAGAATATCCTATCCCGAATTTAAAAGAACCCTGGGCTTCAATTAACATCAGTAAAGATTATAATCCGGAAAAAGGAACATTTACTTATGTCGTTGGTGACGCTGTCAATGTGGTGGACACTATACCTCCGGGACTGAAATCATATGAAATACCACCACTGACTTATGCAGTATTTCCGATAAGACCAAAAAGTAATTTAGCATGGGGGATAACAATGGGAAGAATGAAAAAATTTATCTATACTGAATGGCTTCCAAACTCAAAGTATTATCCATCAGATTCTTTTGGAGAATTCGAGTTACACGATGAAAGAAGTCTTGGAAAACACCCGGAGATAAATCTTCATGTAGCTATCAAAGAAAAATAAACTATCTACTTTTAGGACATTACCCATTATAACCGAAATTTTTAATATAACCACGTGCTAACACTGACAATATGGGTAAGTTGTTTCCCGCTATTTCTAAAAAAGCGGGACAGGTTTCACGGTTTTTGCGCCCGCTGAGGCGGGGTTTCGGGAGCATCGCGTTAAATTAGGCAGGCAGCCTGTTGTTAGTCGTGTATTTTGTGACTGATGGGACGGAAGCGTAATATTTACCAGAATCATATAATCAGGAACTGGATATTCTCGCTTGCTTTAACACAACAAAGAGGAGCAACCAGATAAGTTAATTGATCGAATTTAAGAATTACAATTTTTTCACTATTTTTAAACTATTGATATAAAGAACTTGAAAAACAAAGCTGATCAACTCTGATACAAAAATTACTTTTTGTCCAGGTTATCCGTGTCAAATATTATAATTTTTAAAAAGCAGGAGAAACCAATGAAAACATTTAAAGACATTACTTCATCAAAAAGAAACTTGTTTATCGCGGTATTACTGGCAGGTGTTACTGCTTTATTTTTTGCCTGCGGTAAAGCCGATGAATATCCCATAGAACCTGATCGTCTTGGATCCGGCAGAGTTAAGTGGGAGGAATCACTGACTCCGGACGCCTGGACTATGGTAATGAATAAAGAGGGGGCTACCCTCGGATATTCAAAGAGCTCCGGGCTTAAACTTATCCAGGTAGACGGATATGCGTTCAAAGACCTCAACAGGAACAATCTGCTGGATCAGTTTGAAGACTGGCGTGTTGATTTTAAAACAAGGGCGGTAAGCATCGTTAAAGAAATCCCGACCGATCAGATGATGGGCCTGAAAATGAACCCATTCGGTATTGGGAGTGTCAACGCTGATGCCCTGGATGATGACATCAGAAACAGATTGGAAATCGGTTACAGACAGCTGCGGGCACCCGGTTCAAATACCTCAGGAAAAGTAAAGGCTTCGTGGAACAATATGGTACAGGAGTACATAGAAACCCTTGGTGATATTGTCTGTATTCCTGCGGTTTGGATAGCTGATCCAAGATCAGGAGACGTATCCGACTGGCCAAGCAACTTAGCTATGGCGGCAACATTTGATCCTGAGGTCGGAGCTGAATACGGACGACTGATGTCAGAAGAGTGGCGGGCCCTGGGAATATCAATGCAGGTAGCAACACAGATGGACCTGGCTACGGAACCGCGCTGGAAACGTATCTCCGGTACTTTCGGTGAAGATCCCGCCCTGTCAATTGATATGGCCAGAGCCGTAATTAACGGATGGCAATCTACCTACGACGAAAACGGAAATGATCTGGGCTGGGGTGAACACAGTGTGAACAACCAGATGAAACACTGGCCCGGAGATGGTGCCGCCGAAGGCGGACGCGAGTCGCATACTCGCGACGGGGCATACAACGTATTCCCGGGGGGCCAGTTCTTCACTCATCTCTTACCGTTTGTTGCATGTATGAACTTGCCTGGCAAGACTGAAACGATAACCGCTGCAATGACGAATTTTTCCGTAGGTATTGAAGCGGATGGTTCGCCGGTTGGTAAAAAGCGTGTCGCCTCAAGCTACAGCCCATATAAAATAAACACCCTATTGAGAGGAATGTATGGCTGGGATGGCTATATCCTGACAGACTTTGGGATCATTACAGGCAAGAATTTCGGTGTTGAAGATTTAACTCCGGCTGAATGCATGTTAGCGATCCTGGAAGCCGGCTGTGATGCCTTCGGCGGTGAGGGCAGGTCAGGCCAGGCGGACATAGATCTGGCCATGGAAGCCTATAAACTCGGAGTCGGTAAGCTCGGCGAAGAAGCAATGAACGAGATAATGAGGCACTCGACTGAAAGAATCCTGAGAACCCACTTCAACGTCGGGATAGTTGACAATCCATATCTCAGCACTGAGAAAGCCGAAACAGTTCCAAAAAATGAGGACCACAACGCCCGGGGCTATCAGGCGATGCTCAGATCTGTCGTGATGCTCAAGAACAGTGGCGGCATTATTCAACGGGCATCGGCAGGAGCAGGAAAAAAGACCGTGTATATCCCCAGGGTTTATTCAGCGGCGACTACCGGGCGGCAAGCTGGTCCAGCCTCTGCCAACCCGGCATTCAACCCCGAAGCAGCAGGAGAGTATTTCAATGTCGTAACTGACTCGCTGGCCGTGAAACTTACAGGCCCGGCGGATGAAACGGGCAATCCCACGCTGTCGCCAAATGACATCATACGTGCATCTGCAGCAAAAATAGCTAAATGTGACTTTGCTCTGGTCAGGATAACGAGTCCTCAAAACGGGAATCCGACTTACATGGGATTCGGAGGCATTGCCACCGATGGTAGTAAATATACATATCTGCCTATTTCACTGCAATATAGACCCTATACTGCAAATTCAGAATTCGTGCGTAAGGAGTCTATCGGCGGAGATATGAAAGAGGTGACAGAGACATCGCCTGACGGATATGGCGATACAAAGAGACTGGTAAAGGAAAATCGTTCATATTTCGGCAAGACCGCGATCATCAGGAATGAAAGTGATCTGGATCTCGTGCTGAAGATCGCATCTTTGGCAGACAAGGTTATAGTTGCTCAAAACGTGTCAAGTCCAATGGTGTTCAAGGAATTCGAGAGCAAGGTCGATGCAATCCTTGTGGGATTCGGTGGTGACAGGTCAGCCTGGCTGCCCGATAAAGTATTCCTTGAGATTATAGCTGGTCAGGTAGAGCCGTCCGGGCTGCTACCACTTCAAATGCCTGCGAATATGGAGACCGTAGAAGCTCAATTCGAAGATGTGCCGCGGGATATGAAATGTCATGTTGACAGCGACGGCAACACCTATGACTTTGCATT
>CAZCQC010000314.1:0-8537 GCA_964500155.1 uncultured Rikenellaceae bacterium
GTTATGGGTTTGCCTGCTATGGGAAGCTTAAACTGGGCCGAGGCATACACATGATCCTCAGGAACATAATTCCATTCATCACTCCTCGATACCTTTAAATTCAGGAAGTATTCTGCCCCAGGTGCCACTTCAATTCCCGAAACAGGAATGTTAACAATTGTATCACGGCCAGGCTTAAAGCCCGGGAATGATAGCTTACCTGATTTCACCGCAACACCATCGGAAACGATATCCCAGTCAAATACAAATTCTGACAAGTCAGTGAAGAAGTATTTATTTCTGATTTTAATTGAACCTTCTGAAAGATTTACCGGCTCGAATCCTATATACTGATACACTTTTTTAACTTCATTCAATCCTGGTTTTCCCGTTCTGTCAGGCCATGTCAGACCATTCATACAGAAGTTACCGTCACTGGGAATTCCTTCCTCGCCAAAGTCGCCACCATAAGCCCAGTACTTTTCTCCGTTCTCATCTGTTTTCTGCATTCCCTGATCGACCCAGTCCCAGACGAATGCTCCCTGTAGTTTCGGATATTTTTCAATTACATCCCAGTAATCCTGAAGGTTTCCTGTTGAATTTCCCATTGCATGAGCATATTCACAAAGGATAAGTGGTCTGTCATTCTTTGAGTCCTTTGCATAAGCCTCAATTTCCCATATTCTTGCATACATCGGACAATAAATATCAGTATGCCTTTCAGTTGCATTGGTACTTTTTTCAGCACGCTCATACTGTACCGGGCGCGTCAGGTCTCTTTCCTTCGTCCATCTGTAATTGTCAAGGAAATTATGTCCGTCACCCGCCTCATTCCCAAGCGACCAGATAATCACTGAAGGGTGATTTTTATCGCGCTCCACCATTCTCTGCATCCTGTCGAGGTGTGCAGCAGCCCATTCCTTCTTGTCTGCCAGAGTCACATCTTTGTCATAGCCGATCCCATGTGATTCTATATCAGCCTCATCGATAAGGAAGAGCCCATATTTATCGCACATATCATACCACAGTTCCTGCTGGGGATAGTGAGAAGTCCTTACAGCGTTTATATTATTGCTTTTCATAACCCTGATATCCTTCAGGATAGTTGATTCATCAATAACGTGACCTGATATATCATTATGCTCATGCATATTTGTACCCTTCAAAAGTATTGCTACTCCATTCACATGGAGCTGAGAATCAAAGATCTCAACCTTTCTGAAGCCCATTTTGGCGCTTACGCTCTCAAGATTATTCCCGAAATTATCTTTCAGGTTCAAAACCAGTGTGTATAGATTAGGGGTTTCGGAGGTCCATTTTTTGATGTCTGGAAATTGTTTTGTAAAATTCACAGAGGCTTTATTTTCCACCAGTTTTAAATCCTTAGTTTCAGCATAAACTTTCTGATCATCTTCAAAAAGGGCAGTTTCAATAATAAACTCTTTTGCCTCAGGATGGGTGGTTTTCATCGAAACATCCAGTTTCATCAGGCCATCTTTATAGTTGTTCTCAAGATCACCTGCTACAAAAAAATCACTTATAAACGTTTTAGGCCGGGCATGGAGAAATACGCTCCTCTGGATCCCGCTCAGTCTGAAAAAGTCCTGATCTTCCAGGTAACTGCCATCGCTCCACCGGTAAACTTCAACCGATAAAGTGTTATTGCCCTTCTTAAGATATTTGGTTATATTGAATTCTGCAGGTACTTTACTATCCTCACTGTATCCGACCATCTGTTCATTTACCCAGATATAAAATGCAGAACTTACAGCGCCGAAATGCAGAAAGACTTCTTTATTGTTCCATTCTGCTGGCACAATAAAAGTCCTTTTATACGAACCGACCGGATTCCAACTATGAGGAATAAAGGGTGGATTCATTTCAAATGGATAAGTAATATTTACGTAGATAGGAACATCATATCCTTTCATCTGCCAGTTTGATGGCACCTCAATGTCATCCCAGTCGCGAACATCATAATCATCTTTAAAGAACCAGTAAGGACGCTTGTCCGGGGAATCGACATAGCTGAATTTCCATATCCCGTCAAGGGATATAAAGTTCGGAGAATTAAGCCTGTCTGCCTCCAGAGCTGACAGTTCATCAGCAAAACTTATCATGGTGGCGTGCGGAGCCTCCCTGTTCTGATTGAACATTTCAGGGTTCTCCCAGTCGCGGGGTTCTTTTTCAGTAAATGCGATACCTTCGTATTTGCTGTATCTTTTACATGCTGAAAACAAGAAAGCGGTCATCAGTAGGATATAAGGCAGTTTATTCATGTGTATAGTATTAAATTTGATTCTCATCTTTTTCGCCTGATGTTTGTTTTTGATCTGCTTTGCAGCTTCTGCTCCCTTTCGAATCTGTAACCTGCAGTAAACTGAATATAATTATTATAGCATTGATAATTATATCCTCCGGGTGCATAAACCGACGTCAATCCGTGCACGTACCTGACAGTCAGATCAATATTTTTCGGAAGATTCGCTTCAACTCCGAAAACCAGACTGAAATCCAAAGGTCTGTAATATTCTTCAATAGAACCTTTCAATCCGGTTTCGTAATCATATTGCATAGCCTTTGCCATATAAGATACCTGAGGCCCGGCATGTATGTTGAATAAATTGACCGGCTGGTATCTGATCAGTAAGGGCAAATCAAGATATGTCAGAATATCTTTCGCTTCATCAGGATAATTGTTTTCCTTCCAGTGAGATCCCTTTACGGACACAGATAATTCAGTCTGCACAGCGATAACCCTGCTAAGAAAATAGGTGTAATATCCACCGGCATTTATTCCGGCAATACTTTTTACATTAAAGACACCTTCACTTCCCGGACTATACTGGCTGGCAACATTAACTCCAGCCTTTACACCATAAATGTACCTGGGCTGGAAGCGCCTGCTAAACATTGTTTGTGAACCAACTATTGTAAAATTGACCATCAATAGCAGAAGAAAAACACTAATGTGTATTTTATTCATTTTTTTAGCATATAAGGTCATAACCATTTTAAAAGTAGCCAAAAGAAAAATCTAATCCAAAGAAAATTCATCAGAACAAGCCTGAAATCCTCCCGTCAGCATCAATATCTATTTTTTCTGCTGATGGTACATTGGGTAAACCCGGCATCCTCATTATTGTTCCGGCTATTGGAACAATAAATCCTGCTCCGGAGGAGAGCTCCACTTCTCTTATCTTGATAGTAAATCCCTGGGGACGGCCTCTTTTATTCTGATCATCAGATAATGATTTTTGTGTTTTTGCAATGCAGACCGCGAGGTTTCCAAAGCCAAGTTTGTCTATCCTGTCAAGCTGGCTCTTGGCTTTAACAGTATATTCAACGTGATCGGCACCATACATTTTTGTACAGATAGTCTCAATTTTCTTTTCGAAAGGCCAATCCAGGTCATAAAGTGGTTTAAAATTGTTAGTGGAGTCAGAAATTTCCTCCAGTACCTTATTTGCAAGATCAACAGCACCTTTGCCCCCCTTGGACCAGGCTTCGTTTACTGCTACTTTGACATTTCTCATAATGCAATGCCTGGACAGGAGATCAAGCTCGTCATCAGTATCGGAATCAAACCTGTTAATTGCAATTACTGGCCTGAATCCGAAATATCTCATGTTTTCAATATGTTTGTCAAGATTGTCAAATCCTTTAATCAGTGTCTCAATATCTTTCATATGCAATGATGAAAGTTTTGCACCGCCGTGATATTTAAGCGCTCTAACCGTTGCAACTATTACAACCGCACTGGTAGTGAGGTTACCGACCTGTGATTTGATATCAAGAAATTTTTCTGCTCCAAGCTCACTGGCAAAACCTGCTTCAGTTACCACATAATCACTAAGCGAAAGGCCTGTTTTGGTCGCGATTATCGAATTGGTTCCCTGGGCTATGTTTGCAAATGGTCCGCCATGAATAATTGCCGGTGTGCCCTCAAGTGTCTGAACTAGGTTTGGCTTTATTGCATCCTTTAGAAGAGCAGCCATGGCACCGTTGGCCTTGAGGTCGCGGGCAAAAACAGGTTTGTCGCCATAAGTGTAACCGACAAATATATTTCCCAGCCGCTCTTTAAGGTCTTTCAGGTCTTTGGCCATACATAAGGTTGCCATCACTTCCGATGCAGCCGTAATTTCAAAACCCGACTGCCGTGGGATTCCTTCAGTTGTACCGCCAAGTCCTATCACTATGTCCCTCAGCGACCGTTCATTCATATCCATTACCCTTTTCCATTCAATCGTCCTGGGATCGATACCCATATTGCCATCGGAAGTCTTAAGTTGAATATTATTATCAATAAGTGCTGCAAGGAGATTATGTGCCTTCTCGACCGCTGAAATATCGCCGGTAAAGTGCAGGTTTATATCTTCCATCGGAATAACCTGTGAATAGCCTCCTCCGGCTGCACCTCCTTTTATTCCGAAAACAGGACCAAGAGATGGTTCGCGGAGAACAACAGTTGTCCTTTTCCCTATCCTGTTCAATGCCTGGGCTAAGCCAATTGAAGTCGTTGTTTTTCCTTCTCCGGCAGGAGTCGGTGTAATAGCAGTGACAAGAATGAGTTTTGCCCTTTTTGCACGTTCTTCGTCAATAAAATGCAATGGAATCTTAGCCTTGAATTTACCATATAGTTCCAGCTCTTCGGGCGGTATCCCAAGTATCTGAGCTATTTCTGCAACCGGCTTGATTTTAGCTTCCTGGGCTATTTCAATGTCCTGTTTCATTCTGACAGTCTTTAATTTTGGACGGAAAGATAACAAACTTTCCCCTTTCCCCAAAGCTGCCCTTTGTTGCCGCCTTCAGATGAACATATTCAATTTTGTTTTTTGCAGTTTTTAAAATTTTGTTTTATCTTGATAGTTTAATAATAATCTAAAACTCGACAGCTATGGAAAAAGAAATACAAAATCTTTACAGCGCTTATAAAGATGGCAGGGTAAGCCGGCGTTTGTTCATCAAAAAGCTTGCTTTGATAACAGGAAGCAGTGCTGCTGCTTTATCATTATTCCCTGTCATAGAAGGAAATGACATAAAGGCATCCACACTTGCAAAAAAAGAGACTGTCATTGTTTCCGAGTTTATCAAGTACCCTGCTGAAACCGGCGAGATGAGGGCCTTTCTTGCAAGGCCTGAAAAAGGTAAAAAATTTCCTGCTGTCATAGTCATTCATGAGAACCGTGGACTTGTGCCTCATATTCAGGATGTGACAAAAAGAATGGCAAAAGAGGGATTTCTTACAATTGCTCCTGATGCCCTCTCACCCGTTGGGGGAACTCCGGAGGATATAAGCAATGTTGGAGAGATGTTCAAGAAGTTAAACAGCGAACAGACTACGAAAAACTTCGTTGCTGCTGTTAAATATCTGAAAACGCATCCTCTCTCGAACGGTAAGGTAGGATGTACCGGATTCTGCTGGGGAGGTGCAATGACAAACCAGGTGGCGGTGAATGCACCTGATCTGAACGCAGCAGTACCTTATTATGGCAGACAGCCTGTAGCTGAAGACGTTGAGAAAATTAAGGCTCCGGTTATGGCCCACTACGCCGGCAATGATGCCGGAATAAATGCAGGAATTCCCGCATTTGAAGAAGCCCTGAAAAAATATAACAAGGAGTACCAGATTTTTATGTATGAAGGAGCCGGTCACGCCTTCAACAATGACTCGAATCCGGACAGATATAATGAACAGGCTGCAAAACTGGCCTGGGGAAGGACTGTTGGATTCTTCAAAGAGAAATTAAAATAACATTATTTAAATCACCCCTAAATCCCCCAGGGGGGACTTAAAAACCTTCCTTGTTTTTATAGCCCCCATTGGGGGGTTGGGGGTAAATCAAGCTGAAAGGTCTCTATTTCTTTCTTTCTGGCTTTGTCGAAACGGCAGCTATTGCATCCACGAATGGCCGGCAATGATTAAAAAATATTTTATACCCGCTGCAGAGGTAATTTAGTCCTGGTTCACCTTCAGGTGTATTGATAAACCTGTTTTTCGGGCACTCCCCGTTACACATTGCTTTAACCTCGCATTCAATACAATAACTCGGTAATGAAAGTGATTTTGCCCGGCCAAAAGCTCTTTGTCTTTCACAGTCAAGAAAGCCAGCAAGGGAACCCTCAGTAATATTGCCAATGAGATTATCTCTGTTGACAAAATGATCGCAGGAATAAAAATCGCCATTGCGTTCGACGACAGGCACCCCTCCGCAGTTCGGTTTGAAAATACATAATGTATGCTCCTGGTTAAATGCCGTTCGTGCTGCCTCCTCAAATACCTGGATCTTGATCTCACCTATATCCCTTTCAACCCATTCGTCGAAAACAGAAATAAGGAACCTTCCAAAATCCATAGGAGGAACGGAAGACCGGCTAACACCGGATTTTGTTCCGGGACGTCTCTCAACAAGTGGCAGAAAAGTCAAATAACCGGCTTCCAGTTCTTTGAAAAAATTATAAATTATCAGCGGAAATTTAACATTATAAGAATTCACAACACAGAGGATTTCACTTTTGATCTTGTATTTCCGGAGTATTTCATATCCCTTTAAAACCTGTGGTAGCGAAGACCTGCCGTCAGACGTGGCCCTGAACTTGTTATGCATATCACCCGGTCCGTCAATGCTAATCCCGACAATAAAATTGTTTTCAGCAAAGAACCAGGCCCATTTATTATCAATAAGTGTTCCGTTTGTCTGCACTCCGTTTACAATCTCCACTCCTGAAGGCATATATTTTTTCTGCAGTGTAACTACCTTCCTGAAAAAATCAATACCTGCCATTAACGGTTCGCCTCCATGCCAGGAAAAGAATATCGTTTCTTCTGTTGAGGCTTCTATGTGCTGAATAATATATCTTTCGAGAATATCATCACCCATAACCAAAGATTCTTCCGCCGGGTACAGGTTTTTTTTATCCAGGTAATAACAATACCTGCATCTGAGATTGCAGAGCGCCCCCACAGGTTTTGCAAATATCTGGAATTCACGTATTACTTTTTCCATTTATCAGGAGGTTAATGGATTGTTATTTACTTAGTGCTCCCATGTATTGTTCTATGATCATTACCACATAACTATTTCGTTTTTTCCTTGCGAATTTTGGCCTCTCCCTCTAAATCCCCCTCTCCCAGGAGAGAGGGGGACTTAGCTGACCGTTTAAAAGCCCCTCCCACTTTGGGGGAGAGCCTGTCCCGCCCTGGCGGGAGGTTTGGGGAGAGGTCATCTTTTTCCACAAAGTAACGCGAAAGGATCACAAAGGAATCAACTGTCCCAGAATATAATATCTTTTGTGCCGGATTTCGGAATACTCATTCTGATCCTCCATTCAACCGGATAATAATTGTTTATCCTGCTTCCGATATTATTACAAAATCCCAGGCTAACATCCTTATATGCCGCTATGAACCAGTCCTTTGGAATATCAGGTAACCGGAAAATATCACGTTTCAGGTACGAGATAGCCTGGCTGTAATCTATTCCGCATCTATTAAAGGCCTCCTTCCGCATACCGTCCGAAAGTGACAGTTCATGAGCCGGAACATAGCCATTCTTTTTAACAGTACAGATTTTGATACCAGGGCTGATCAGCTTCAGTCTGTTTTCAAGTAAGCAGTAATCTTCCATGTCAGCCGGAACATAATAAATCTCACTTCCTGACCTGATTATATTATCGGAATTAAAAGTCGTCCATTCCCTTACAATCCCACGATCTGATCTTTCAGGTTCCCGGCTCCGTTTATTTTTGGTCCTCGTTTTCGTTTTCGTCGAATTCCCGGTTTTTCTGATTACAGACATAAACAGCCCTTCACCCTTTATCCTGCCCGGGTAAAAACCATAACCTTTTATACCCTGATGATCAATTTCTGTTACTCCATCGTACACTGAAACATCAAGTTCAACAGTTTCGGCCTGTTGTCTGCTTATAAGCCATTTAATGTTAGCCTCGTTTTCTCCCGGATTAAATGTACAAGTGCTGTATATAAGAAGTCCATTCTCCTTAAGCGCCGGCCAGATATCAGTCAATATCCTTTTTTGTCTTTCCGAACAGTGATTTGCATTTTCCTCCGACCATTCATTAACCGCAACAGTATCCCTGAACATCCCCTCACCTGAACACGGCGCATCAACAAGTACTATATCAAAGAAACCTTCAAGTTCGGAAAATGCTGAAGGATCATTCTGTGTTACAATGGAATTTGCAGCACCCCATTTTGTAATATTCTCAGCAAGAACAGATGCCCTTGTCCTTATCACTTCATTTGAAACAAGTAATCCATTTGATCCGATCAATGATGAAAGATGCGTACTTTTCCCTCCGGGAGCTCCGCACAGGTCCAGTACTCTGACATATTCAATACCACTCACCGCCTGCTTGAAGACCTGCTCTAAAAACATCCCGGATGCCTCCTGCGTGTAATAGCATCCTGAATGAAACAGAGGATCAAGAGTAAATGATGGCCTTGATTCAAGATAGAACCCTGTGGCACACCATAGAACGGGTTCAGAAGACCTTGGTTTCCCGTTCCATTTGGCACTATTTATTCTGATACTTAC
>CAZCQC010000315.1:0-4897 GCA_964500155.1 uncultured Rikenellaceae bacterium
ACTTTTATGGGAAGCTGAAAATATGGGCGATGGTTATTCGTCACCAACTGTTACTGAAGATGCCATTTATGTAACCGGAAGAAAAGACAGTTCAGATGTTCTGATCTCTCTTAGTCTCGATGGAAAAAAGAAATGGGAAACAGTTTATGGTAAAGCCTGGTTAACCAACCATACCGGATCGAGATGTACTCCGACATTTTTTAACGGAAAAATTTTCCTTATAAGCGGAAGCGGGGATATTGTATGTGTCGGATCGGACGGGAAGATAAAATGGTCAAAAAACCATTACAGCTTATATGAAAGTAAACCGATACAGTTCGGAATTTCCGAATCTCCTCTGGTTGTCGATAATATGGTTATTGCATCCCCGGGAGGGAAGAAGGCATCTCTGGTCGCCTTCAATATTAATGACGGTAAAGTAATCTGGGAAACTGAACCTCTAAACCAGGAACCCCAGTATGTTAACCCAAAGCTTGTCGAATATGCCGGAAAGAAAATGATTGTTACAGTTATGGGGACACACATATTTGCAGTAAATGCCAAAGATGGGAAGATCATTTGGAAACTAAACTATGCAGATATTAATGCAGCAACCGGACGGGTGATGAAAAATCATGCTATGACCCCTCTTTACAGGGATGGGCATATTCTTATTGCGAATGGTTACAACTGGGTGGCATTAAAGCTTAAGCTTTCAACAGATGGGAACTCGGTAAATAGTGTCTGGGAAAACAGAAATTTCGATCCTCAGCTTGGTGGAACTGTACTCCTGGGTAATTATATTTACGGTACAACACATATGTCTAAACCTGCTGACATGTGGACCTGTGTCGACTGGTCAACAGGTAAAACATTGTGGACTACAAGATGGTACTCGAGAGGCTCAGTAATCTCTGCCGATGGAATGCTCTATATTTTTGAAGAAAAATCTGGTCATGTTGCCCTCGTAAAACCCGATGCCTCAAAGCTTGATATAGTAAGTGAGTTTCAGATCACAAAAGGAGAAGGACCCTTTTGGGCTCATCCTGTTATTAACAGTGGTAAGCTTTATATCAGACATGGTGATGTTTTAATGGCATACCAGATAAAATAAATATTTTTATACCTCAAGTTGACGAACGAAGTGAGGAACCGGTGCGAAGCGGAGCCCGGCGCAGCCAACCGACCGAAGGGAACTCATCCCGTCTTGCGGGAACTGTTTGACATTTTAAATATACTTTTTGACACGTCAGTACCTAAAATGGCAGGTTCACTAAATTTTATCCGGAAAATAATTGCTGTTTAAATAGATTTACCGCGTATTTCAAATACTACCGGAATGAAATTGTTCAAAACATTTGACTCAATTATTTTCTTGAACAATATCGAGGAAAAAGCACAGACAATACCTGAAGAACCGATGATGGGATACAAATATTAATAAGTAATAGTGTCCGATAAAAATTATTGAGGGTGAGCTAAATAGTTGATTTATAAGATATCACAAACAGGTCGCCCCGATGGGGCTCATTTTTCAGTTTATGATTAATTTCTACAAACAGGTCGTCCCTGACGGGACTTACGAAAATCAAACTCCGTAGGAGTGAGCTGTTTGTAGAAATCATTGCCGTTAAAATTTTAGCTCCATAGGAGCGACCTGTGGTTAATCGGACAATAGTAATTAATAAGTAACATTTAATTGGTATGGAAAACATAGAAAAAAAGTCAATAAATCAATCCATTCGAATTCTGCACAGGAATATAGGATTCTTTATACTGGGATTTGTTCTAATTTATGCATTAAGCGGAATTACTCTTATTTACAGAGATTCTGATTTTCTGAAACATGAAAGAACAATAAAGGTAAACCTGCCTGTTGAAACTAAACCCGCAGAGGTTGGTCCGGCTCTTAAATTAAGGGATTTTAAGATCCTCAAAACCGAAGGGGATGTAATTTATTTCCAGGGGGGATCATTCAATACGGTAACCGGGGAGGCTATATATTCGGTAAAAGAACTTATTTTCCCGTTTAACAAGCTTACAACACTTCACAAAACACCAAGCAAAAATCCATTTCACTGGTTTACCCTGTTCTTTGGTGTGCTTATGCTTTTTATGGCTATATCGTCATTATGGATGTTCAGCACAAAATCGAAAATGTTTCGGAAAGGTATCTATTTTGTACTGACAGGATTTGTTTTTGCGATTATACTTCTCTTATTTTTAAATTAGTTGTATTTTAGGATGACCCCTGAAATAAAGAATCAATGTTTAAAAGTCGTCAGATTTCATTTGCATTTACAGCTGTATGTTTCTTCGTATGGGAGACCGCTGGCAGCCAGACTATAGATCCACTTTTGTTCCCAAAAGACAACTTTACGGTGGAGACAAAAATGGTGAAGACCTCAACAGGTGAAAAGAAAATCACCTACCACTCCTATTTACACATTCCCTATGTTGCGAATCCCATAGACAAGGATTATCAGAGCATGAATATAAGTGTTCCTGTCAAGGTGGACAATGCCGCTGTTGATGCTGCAAATGCACCTATACTTTTTGTAATTGGAGTAGGAGGTTATATGTCGGTAAATAACGCTCGCACCGTTACCGGAAACTCTCGTGGCAATGCTGATCTGGCTCTGGCAGCAGGTTATGTGGTAGTCTCTCCCGGCTGTCGCGGACGTGACAATAAAGCCGCAGATGGCACATGGTATGGAAAGGCGCCTGCTGCAATTGTGGATCTGAAGGCTGCCATCCGCTATATCCGATACAATCAGGGGATTATTCCGGGTAATGTCAACCGGATCTTCTCTACCGGTGTAAGTGCAGGAGGAGCTCTCTCCGCGTTGCTGGGGTCTTCGGGCAACAGCCATTTATATGATTCTTATCTTAAGGAAATAGGTGCTGCCGATGCATCAGATAATATCTTTGGCAGTGCCTGCTTCTGCCCGATCACTGATCTGGAGCACGCCGACGGGGCCTATGAGTGGATGTATGGCACAATACCAACCAAATCGGGCCTTGTGGATCAGGAGCTTTCAAAACAACTGAAGGCCATTAATACAGGGTATCAGACTTCGTTAAAACTTCAGGGGAAAAATGGCTTTGGAACCATCACTACTGAGAACTACGATAAACACCTGTTGCAATATTACCTTATCCCATCGGCAAATAAGTACCTGAGAAACCTGACCGATGAAAAACGCAAGGAGTATCTCGAAACTAATAAGTGGATCGCATGGACGGATAAAGGTGCCGAATTTGAATTTACAGACTACGTAACGCATGTTGGCAGAATGAAAGGCCTCCCGGCTTTTGACGATTTTGGCATGAGGCAGCCTGAACCCAATTTATTCGGTAACACAACAACCGAAGCAAGGCACTTTACAAGTTTCAGCTTACAGCAATCTTCAGTAAACATGACCGCTGAAATTGATAAAGAGGTAAAAACCCTGGTGAACCTGATGAATGCCATGTACTTCATTGGACAGAATAGGGATGGCTGTGTCAAAAACTGGTGGCTCCGTCAGGGTACTTCTGACAACCACACCTCACAAACTGTTATCGCCAACCTGGCAACAAGCCTGGAGAACCAGGGCAAGGATGTGAATACCTTTCTTTACTGGGATGCCGGACATGGAGCAGATCAGGATGCGGAGGACTTTATCGCATGGATAGGCAATGTTTCAGGTTTCTCCAAACCGAATAATGTAATCAGATAATTGACCTGAATAAAAGAGGTAATCAAAATTCAGGAAGCTCTGAATCAATGGATACTATTTTTTAACGTATTCTTTATTGAAAGTATATCGCAGACTGATATTCCAGATAAAGTCATTATCCGCCGGTATGTCAGACTTCAAACGCTTATTGAACATCGCGGAAAGCGAAACAGGGAAATTACTCTTAGCCAGCGATAATGAGGAGTTCAGGTAAAAACCATCGTGTTCATCCATTTTCAGAAAATAGATCTGAGGATTAAGCCCCAGAAATAACTGATTTGAAATTTTGATATTTGAGATATTGCCTCTCAAGGCAATAAGGTTTGTATTCCTGGTCAGTATCTTTTCAATTCCACGCGAATAAAGGTAATACACTCCGATACTTGTATTTTTTGAAAGCAAATAAGCAGGAGATAATTCCGCTGCAAGATATCGGTATACCTTCGTGGTTTTTTCGGTCACTCCACCTGTTTCGGTGGAAGTAGTTTTAAAGGAAAGCGCCGGATGTGCACCAACACTGACCCGGAATTTTTCGTTATTTACCAGTTTATAGCGCCACCAGAAAAGAAAGGACCAGGGTCTGCCTTCAAGGGCAAACCTGAGCTGTGGTTCAAAAGTGAGCTTTCTTTTTCCCATCGACAGGTCAAATATAGCCGCAGGCTTCCCGAGTGTAAGGTTGGGTATTGTTGAAATTCCTTTTGTGGTAACTGTGACGGCACCGCTGAAATTATTGGCAATTCTTATACTGTCGGACTTTTGAGCGAAGGAGACTTGAGCAAATGCGGAAAGGGTAAATAGAAGGAAGAAATTGTAATTTCTCATCAGGACATTTGTTAAGAATATTCAAGGTACAAAGAAATTTGACTTTTGTAAATTTGTTTTGACAAATATCAAATATTAACTATTACAAAGTTATAATACATCCCGGGTTTTTCACCCCTAAATCCCCCGCCAGCTGGCGGGGACTTTAAGTCCGTATTCCTTTTTAAGCCCCCCTTGGGGGGTTGGGGGTAAACCTCAGCTTTTTCAACAGCCACCAACTGAGTTTTTCTCTTGGAAAATTTTGTTATATAAATATTTTCCTGTTTCTTTGTTGGAAAATATTATATAAAATATATTTTCCAATATTTTACTGTATGAAAGATGAAATTCTTCATTCAGCTCTCAAACAATTCCTGAAATACGGCATCCGGAAA
>CAZCQC010000316.1:0-7995 GCA_964500155.1 uncultured Rikenellaceae bacterium
GTAGGGGTATTGTCCATGACTACGGAAAAGGGGGCAGAACGACCCGAACTGGAACCAGCGGGTATTCAGCTCTCTCCATTCATTAAGGTCTTCAGATCCTTCAATAGCCTGAGTATATCTGTTCTCAACACAAAAGCCTCCTATATCAAAAGTCCAGTATGGTATCCCTGATAATGCAAAATTAAGCCCTGCAGGTATCTGAGCCTTCATGTCCTCCCACCTGGTGCCGATATCTCCGCTCCATGTGGCAGTCGAGTATCTCTGCAACCCTGCAAAACCTGAACGGGTAAGCAGGAATACCCTCCTGCCGGGATCTGAGCTTCTCTGCCCGTCATATATTGCCATCGCATTGACCAGTGCGTAGGTGTTGAAGTACTTTGCCGATGGTCCCAGTGCTGTTGGTGTGGAAAGCTTTTTCCTGTACTCAATGCTTGCATTAGAAAGAATATCAGGTTCTGATGCATCCATCCACCATGCATCAAAGCCTTTGGTGAACAGATGTTCCCTTATCTGTTCCCAGAAAAGATCGCGGGCATCCTTACTGTAAGCATCATAAAACGATCCGATGTATCCTTTTCCAATCCAGTCCCTTACACTGTCTTTAACGGCCTGCCTGTACATCCATCCCCTGCTGTCGAATTCCTTGTAATGATCTGTAGTATAGTAAAATTTCGGCCATACTGAGATCATTATTCTCGAATTAAGTTTATGTACAGAATCAACCATTCCGGAGGGGTCGGGGAAATACTTCGGGTCAAATTCATGTGAGCCCCATGAATCAACAGGCCAGTATGACCAGTCGAGCACAATATTATCGAGTGGAATTTTTCTCTTACGGTACTCCTTAACCACATCAAGAAGTTCATTCTGTGACCTGTACCTTTCACGGCTTTGCCAGTATCCCATAGCCCATTTCGGCATTATAGGGGCCTTGCCAGTGAGTGTGCGATAACCGCCAATAACATCGTCCATGCTTTTACCACGGATAAAGTAATAATCGATCTGATTCCCCATCTCAGAAGAAAGGGATAATGATCCCTGATCTATAGCCGGGCGGGGACTCAATGCTTTTAGCCCGATATAAGAGACGCCTCCATCGGGTTTCCATTCGAGCTTCACAGAGTATTTATGCCCTTTCTCAAGTTCTCTTCTGAATTTGTATGTATTCGGATTCCAGGCAGTTCTCCATCGTTCAGGGACAACAAGTTCACCATCAAGATATAGCTTTGTATAGCCTGCATAATAAAGCTTGAAATAATATAAGCCCGATTCCCGTGGTTCAATATTACCTGTCCAGGTTATTGTTGACCTGTAAAAGGGAAATTTTTCAGGGAAATTCTTAATGGTAGAAAGTGTTTCGTAATCGATTGATGATTCTTTGCGGCGGACAAAGATCTTAGAAGTGTCGGAATTGATATAGTAAGTTGCAGTAAGCCCTCCCTCCTGACCATTGTTGTCGTATAGCCTGAAAAGATCCATTTCCGAATAATCGCGGGGATCCCCGAATTTTGTAAGCGAATAATTGTCCCACAGGATCCCGTAATTACGGTTTGAGACTATGAAAGGAACCGAGACTTTTGTGTTGTACTGATAAAGGCTTTCATTAAGCCCCTTGTAATTGAATTCGTCCGACTGATGCTGTCCAAGTCCGTAAAAGGCTTCATCAGAAGGAGAGTCAAAAACCTGTCCCATTGAATATCCTGAAGTACCTTCGACGTTTACCTGTGCAAATGACTTCCCTCCTCCCGGTTTTTCACTCAATATTACCTTATTATTTTCATCACAGAAGATCACCTGACCTGTCACTACTGATACTTTAGCAGTTATCCTGTCTGTTGAAACAACCAGTGTATCCTTTTCCTGTCTGACAGTGAAATCAGGATTGGGATTAATCCGGTCGACCACACTCAGGCTCTTTTCCTCAGAAAAACTATTTACCGGAGATGCCAGTACATGAATGATCTCATCACTTACTATCTCCAGTTTCATTTGTTTCGGGATATCGGAGCTCCCCGATCTAAGCCTGATGATTACACCGTTATCTGTTTTCTTCCAAATGGTCTGAGAGCACATGGAAAACAAAATGACGATTGCGGAGATAAAAAATAATAATAGTTTTCTCATCGATATTTATATATTATTTGACAACCCGGGACAGGTGGATCCGGTTGTATAAATAATAAAATCTGTACTAAAATTAATTGAATATCGGTTACCAATGAAAAAAGTTTCCTACAAGATATCAAGAGTTTTTAAGATTGGGGTATTGAAATGACCTAATAATAACTAAAATTAATCCCATTCTCATTTCCCCAAAGGGGGGAAGGCCTGATGGACTTTAGTGGGGTGTCCCGTCCTTCAGCTGAGGGATCAGGACGGCGTGGTTTCTAAATTATAACTTCTGCTTCAATTTCGGTCAGCAGATCATCCCTGCAAATATCTGCCTCTATGAATATTACCGGAGAGTCCTTGAATTGATCATAGCAGATACTTTTTACCGAATTGAAATCTTCCTGCTTCTTAATATAAACCCTTAACAAAGAAAATCTTCCCTTACCCATATCCTGTTTTCCTGCCAGTTGTTTTATCCTTTCAATATCAGCAACTTTCCTTATGTTTTCAATAGTCACTATGGTTTGTTCGTTAACATCTCCCTTTCCGATTGTCTCCTGACCAATGATTGAAGCTGTTCCTGAAACATAGAGAGTACCTGCAGTTTTGTTCATTAGAAGCAGTCCCCGTTCAAACTGAGGCGGATGTTTGGCTGAAGCACTGTTTCCGGTGATACCTTTCAAAACCTGCTGACCATACTCATAAGCGTTTACCTGGTTTGGATTATTGATGGCTTTCATCTTAATTGCATCATCAGACTTAAGAGCACAGAAATCAAGGAAAACTCCTCCATACTTCATTCCAACCCCCGTTGCAGCAGGAAAGCCTTCAATTGTCCGGTATTTCTTATAATATTCACTCCTTACTTCATTGAAAACCTGGTAATTCTGAAATCCTTCCTTCATCCCCAGGATATCTCCTATAAAATTCCATTGCCTCACCAGGTTATTCATCGTAAAATTCTCCTTTTGAAGGAGTTCAGCAACCATTTCTAAGGATGCACAAGCAGCTTTACGGGTGTCGTTCCGGTACTCATCGTTCCCTAGTCCGGCTCCCCAGATCTCTTTTGATGAATCTGATTCAAAAACTACATAAGGAAGCGAATAGTAAAATCTTGTTGAGATGCCAGCCGGATTTCCAGTCACAAACAAGCCTTCAACAGCTACTTTATGTGGTTTTTCAGGAGGGTGGATCGTCACATTAAATGCCGGGCAAACTTCCCCGAATGTATCGATTACCGATTGTGCAATATTCGTTTTGATTTCCACATATGATGGGTAATCTGGGGCACTGACAAAAATATTAAATTTAACAGGCCTGATCCCTGAAGAGATATCTTTAATTATCATTTGCCGGCACTGTTCCCACTCCTCTTCTATGCTCCCAATATTCGCCGGGAGATATACTATATATTTCTTCAACATAAAATCAATCTTTGAGCTCAAAATTAATATCTTTTGCTTTAGAACCAATAGCTTTCAGCATCGACCGGCCATCAGGCCGGACTTTGCCCTTAACAAATTCCGGAACATTGAATGACCTGAGGAACATCTCATAAAAATCCGGGTCCTTCTGGGGCACCATAAATGGTTTGCTGAATGAACCATTTTCATCTGAATAGGCTATAAAAGGACGTGTGTACAGTCCATCCATCCTCCTGCTGCTGAAGATCATCCACCGGGAGTTGGATGACCATGAATGATAACTTTCCGATTCAGAACTGTTGATAGCATCTATTGGGTGGAAATTACCTGACGAAAGATCGAGCTGATAAAGGTCGGCTTCCCTGTGCCATATCGAAAAATTTCCATAATCCGAAAGTGTGAAAACCAGGGTCTTGCCTTCAGGAGAAATCCTGGGAAATGAAACACTTTTCCTTGTCTGGAATGAGCTTACCAGGGTATCAACCTTATCACCGAAAGAGCCTGATAATGCATCAAAATCAATCCTGCATAAGCTGTATCTGATCTTATTATAGTTGTCCGGCTGGATTCCTTTTTTTGCACTGCAGAAAAACAGGCTTCTTCCGTCAGGAGAGAAGGCCGGAAACGTCTCAAAACTTTCTTCCGATGAGATTATCTTACTTGTAATCAATTTATTATTCCTGATATCATAAACCACTATATCCGATTTTGAATCGAATACTTCAATTCTCTTTTCTTTCACTGAATGAAAAACCTGCTGGATATTATTTACAGAATAGGCAATGAAGTCTTCTGATGGGTGCCAGTAAGGGTAAACACAGTTTGAAATGGTTTCCTTTACTTTTGTATTTAGCTTAATTACGTTCCCGTCCTGAACAAGTAAAGTACCGCCAACGTTGCCCCTCAGATGGAACATCATGTCATCAGGATTATTCGCTCTGAATGAGTGACAATTCATGCATGCCCCGGGCAGCAGACGGTTGTTTATTATAGGGTCCTGATCAAAAGAGGTCAGATTGCGCTGATATATTCCCATTTCGCTCCAGGTTTCATATCCGGGTGCAATAAGACGGTAAACGATAAATGGATCTGCAGGTTCACTCCTGATAAAGATGCTGAAAGGTTTGTATTTATTCCATTTCCCTTCCCGCCGGGTATAAACAGTTACCCTAAGGATGCCGTTTGTATTGTTTATTAAAAGTTTATGCCATTTCTCCGAAGGAATAATGATTTTATTTTCCCCTCTGATCTTTATTCTTTCATTTGCTCCTTCAATTAATACTTCTGCTTTTTCCGGATCATCAACAATTTTAAAATTCAGAGGTGCAACATTCACAGGAATAACCACATCACAATAATCAGGAAAGAGAGCCGGCAGGCTGTCAATTACCTCCAGATCGTTCCCTGGTCTGCTACAGGAAAGGGAAAGAACTGCTCCTGTAATAAAGATAAAATGTTTAGCCCAACTCATGTTGATCCTGTATTATTTTTTTTCTCCTCCGCGGAACTAAATTCAACTTCCTCAAAATGCAGATAAAACCAATAGGTGCCTGCAAATCTTTTCACCAGTTGCTCCCTTGGATCGGGATATCTTGTATAAATATCTGCATAAGCTTTCATCCTGAGTTTCGTGTCCTGGCTGACATATGACGGAGAATTGGCAATTGGGTCCTCATTGTTCAGCCCGATAATGTACATAACAGCTTCCTGATATGATACCGGGACCTTGCTGTATCCCATTTTCTCCATTGCCGGAATGAGGTTGATGAAATTTCTCATATCCTTATTGATCATATAGAACGCTATAAGATATTCAAAAGCTATTTTATTATCGGGATGTTCTTTTACCATCCTGTTCAGTACTGCCTCAATATTTTTAATATGAAAGAAATAGTCATTCTTTACTGAAAACTTCCTCTTTTCTGCCCAGTCAGGATCATCATTTATCTTTTCTTCATTATTAAGAACTGTGAGTGTCGTTTTAGCCCATTTTCTGTAAAAAATGGTTTTCTCAAGAATCTTTAAATACTTTTCAGATACTTTGTACTGCCCGTTTATAAGATTTGTTTCAGCGAGCCTTTTGATTACCCGCGACGATTTACCCATGTTAGGAATGGTTTCCATGCTTTCAAATGCATATTCCTGAGATGCATTGGTTAATCCCAGCTGGTAGAGAATCTCATTGCCCATGATAGCAGTAACGTATTCCCTGTTGAATGGCAAGAAAAGCCCGTTAACACCATGCTGGTCATAGGTGAACATCCTGTTGCCCAGTTGTCCGGTTTTGGCAAGCGAGAGATTGAGCATGGCCAGAGAAAGATAGTTGCGTGGAGGATTTCTTTCAGCATATTTCATAATGTCAATCCACCTTTCGTTCCTTGCCAGGTGATCATAAGTCATTATCTCTTCAGCTTCAAAGTTTGCAAAGCTCTTAAATCCAAACCAGCACAAAACTGTAAATACAGCAATCTGAAGTACCAGCGATCTATTAAGGTGTTTTTCTTTCAATGAAATAAAATGAACCATAAGAAGCAGGGGCGGTAACAGAAACAGAACCAGGACTGCTGTCGGAAAAATGGTGACTATGTTATAATAGAACTCGCTCATGAACGTTACTATAATAGGCTGAAGAACAATATATTGCCTCACCAATAGAGGAATCGCTGCAGCTATAATAATATAAGAAATAAAATACCATCCCCTGAGATCAGATGAATTTGCAGTATTCTTTCCGTTGCCTTTCTTTTTCCGTGAAATGAGATAAAGAAGAAGCTCATAAACCAGCATTAAAAGAAGCAGGCTTATAAATGATCCACCTGCCAGCCAGTAAGTCAGCGGAATAAGGATAAGCCCGGTTATAAACCTGGTTTTGTCACTTTTTGTTCTCACATATACAAGTCCCGCCAGCATCCCCAGTATGAAACCCGTGATTGATGATAATGGATAGAATTCATTGCACAGGATCATCCCGGCAAGCAGTGAAGGGATAAAACTAAATGGGAATAAAAAGGGACCCGAAGTTACCTTGCGCAATATCCCTTTCATAACCTGCTGAAGGACAAAGAGTAATCCGGTAATAATAAACGGGCCTGCCGAAGTCAGGTAATAAAACTGGGTCAGGAATCCACCTATCCATCCTGAGAAGCCACCCGGATATCCCAATTTTGAAGTAAAAGAGTCTCCTGTCAGAAGGAACAGCTGAAACTGCTCCACAAAATGAAGATGGCTGTTGTAAAAAAATGTAAAAAAGATAAATATACCGGCAAAGAAAACTCCGGAAAACAGATATTCTGAATATTTTACAACCTTTTTGTTTTCCATATTTACCAGGTTTCCTCTCCTCCTGTAAAACTACAAAAGTTTCTCAATTTTCACCAAGTAGCTTATCAGCAGCCAATACCAAAAACATGAAGTTGGTAGCTCCCCCTCCCATTACATACTCCTGCTGCTGCCACAGGTATGGCCAGTCGAGCAGTTCCGGAAAGTCAGGCCGGATAAGGGCAGTGCCTGATGATACCCCACCGGGAATATATGACCAGTCGGCCCTGTTAACACCATAAGCCACAGTCGTTGATCTTGACCCGACACCTGAAGCAAATGAAGATGTATTTTCTCCGGGATGAACCCCGAGTATGAAATTAAGGGCATTGAAAATCGGAGCCGATGGGAAAATATCAGGGAAAGCAGTGTGAAGGTAATACTGCCTCACTCCAAAGGATTGGATATCCCATCCGGCTCCCCATATATTAGGCCTGTATGGGACTCCAAATGGCGTTTCTGTCGCCTGTTTTGTAATATCTTCCGAAAGGCTTTTTGCAGCATTTTTTACGTCAGCCGTGAACTCAGGGCTGTCGATCTTCTGAAGTGAACGCCCTATCAGCCAGCCCAGGTCACGAATCCCTTTAATTACTGCTTCCACATTCAGCAAAATGTAATTCTTAAACTGCTCCTCACCGGTTGTTAAAAAAAGTTCTGATGCTGCATGAATCTTTGAATTGATGGCCCTGCCTGTAAGCTGGTAGTCATAAGAATATATTGCCTTTGCCACATCCAGGCACTGCAAGCTCAAAGTGTCATTAAATCCTTTGAGTGCTCTTGCAGCCGCTGCCAGGTGGGCAGCTGTTGTAAGCTCGCGTGAAGGATTGTTTTCTGTAAACACACACCTGTCATCAGGAACTGACGAATAAGTTCCTGTCTGTTCCCCTTCTGCGATATTCTTATAATAAATCAGGCCATCTGTCATCGTCGATCCGTCACCAAGCAATACATACTGCCTCTTATCCGCTTCTATAATCCCCCTGTAAAAGCGACCAAGATTATTGTAACCGCCGACTACTGAAAGAGCGCCATGCTCAATCTGCTGAAGCAGGTCAGGCTTCCCATCGGGCTGGTGAATTTCAACAATATGTGTTTTCTGGTTGACCGAGGTTTCATCATATTTAACGTTGAATGCCTCATA
>CAZCQC010000317.1:0-6533 GCA_964500155.1 uncultured Rikenellaceae bacterium
TTGTGATTATAGATTTCCCCATTCACCGCAAGTATAAGATTTCTGTCGCTGCTGTAGAGCGGTTGCCGGCCTGACTGAGGATCAACAATTGATAGTCTTTCGTGAGCCAGTATCGCTTTCTCACAATAGAAGATTCCCGACCAGTCGGGACCGCGATGCCTCACCTTTTTTGACATTTTAAGGACCTTTGTCCTTAGCTCCATATGATTCGACTTCAAATCAAAAACTCCTACAATTCCGCACATAATCGTTCAATAAAATCGTATTATCAACTTCTTTTTGCCCCTAAAGAGGCTGTCTCAAAAGTACTCTGTGGAACTTCATGGAGACTCTGTGATCTCTGTGTAAGTTCTTAATCATTTGTTATACAGAGCGACACAGAGAAAACATTACTCAAATTTCAGACTTTTGAAACACCCTCCTTTAAAACCATTTTTTGTTTATAAATCCCCTTTAGGGGCAGGGGGCGGTTTTCTGCAGGCAAAACTAATAAATATATTTATAATTCAAATAATAAAACTAAAATAAAAATCATATATTAAATGATAAATGATAGTAATATTATATGTATTGTATAATACATTAAGTATTAATGCATATTTAGTTTAAGATATTAAGATTATGTTTCTTTGTGTACCCTGGTGCCTTTGCGTCCTGGTGGCAAAAATATTGCTGCTAAGGCACTAAGATACTAAGATTCACTAAGTCAATACATTAGAATTTCAACTGCACAAGGCGTTGCAACTTTTTAATGTACCTTAATCCAATCCTTTTTTCGTGATTAAGACGATTTTTTTCTTTTTTAACATAATATATATTCTTTACAAAATATGATTTGATGATATTTGCCGACTGAAAAATTGCTTAAATCTTAATTGAATTCACAAATAACAAAAAAAGATAAATAATGAGAAATGCAACTTTATCGATTATTCTTTTTTCAATGCTCACAAGTGTTGTCGGAGCTCAGGAAATAAGTGAATGGCGTGAAGAAAACCGAACAGGTATTTCAGCTGAAACGGGACTTTTAAAATCATGGCCTGCAGGCGGACCAACCCTGGTATGGTCGAACCTCGATCTGTCCAGAGGTCATTCATCAGTTTCATTCGGGAATAATAAAATTTATACAACAGGATTCAGCGGTAAGGATGACATATTGTATGCCCTCGACATGAATGGAAAGATTGTGTGGCAAACAGTATTTGGCCGGGCATGGACTCAGTCAAACCCTGAAAGCAGGGCTACTCCTACTGTGGAAGGAAACAGAGTGTATTGTTCAAGCGGATCGGGAGATCTTGCCTGCATAGATGGAACAACAGGGAAAATAATCTGGTCATACAAGGCAAGCGAGCTGCACAAAGGTACATTTGGAAGTTGGGGGATAGCAGAATCGCTTCTGATCGATGGTGATAAAGTATTTTATTCACCCGGGGGACCTGAGACGATGACAATTGCCCTGAACAAAACAACCGGGAATCTCATATGGAAATCTGCAAGTCTCAATGACAAGCCAGGCTATGTATCTCCGGTCATTATCAATTTTGCTGGTAAGAAAATGATCATAAATGTTTCATTGGGACATGTTTTCGCAGTTGATCCTTCAACCGGTGATATAATCTGGAAGGTAGCTCATCTGGCCGGAGACAGCCGATGGGATCTTATTAAATGCGTTACCCCATTATTCGATAATGGAAGGGTATATGTAACCGGAGGGTATGATACCGGCGGTATGATGATCGATATTGCCAAAGACGGGAAGAGCGCAAAGGTAGCATGGACCGATCAGGTCCTTGATGTTCATCATGGCGGAGTTGTACTTGTTAACGGGTATATATATGGCTCGAACTGGCTTAGCAATGGTGATGGAAACTGGTGCTGCATCGAATGGAATACCGGCAAGAAAATGTGGGAAGAACACTGGAATAATAAAGGCTCCATTATATCAGCCGAAGGCATGCTGTACATTTATGATGAAAAAAGCGGAAACGTGGGCCTTCTGAAGGCTAATCCGGAAAAATTCGAACTTGTCAGCAGCTTTAAAATTACCCAGGGCAGCGCAGGACCGTTCTGGGCTCATCCGGTCATTCACAACGGAATCTTATATATCAGGCACTCAAATGCCCTGATGGCTTATCTTATTAAGGCATAATAACTTTAATTTATTATAACTCTGATCCGGTCGAGGTTTAAGGAAGCATTTACGGGATTGATATAAAGAATAAAATCTTGGAAATTTGTCGTTAAAAGAATGGTGCCAAAGATTTTATACGGTATTGATCATAGAATTATTATTGATATTATTTCTAAAAACTAAATTGTAATGAAACATTCAGTTTTGACTTTTATTTTCTTTTTGCTCGTTCTTGCAGTAAATTCTCAAACTCAGTCAAATATAATTCATGGAAAGATCTTTGATCCAAATAAAAATATTCTTCCCGGAGCAAGTGTAATTATTGTTGGGACGCAATATGGAGTAAATGCGAACGAAACAGGTGAGTATCTTTTTAATCAGATACCGGCTGGCAAAATAAAATTGCAGGTCTCATTTGTCGGTTTCAAAACCTTAATCACCGATTTTGATGTTCAGCCGGGTCAGAATGACCTGGATCTGACATTAGAGTCGAGTGATATTAAACTGGATGGGGTAACCGTGTTGGCGCAAAAAAGGGAGCAGCAGATTTTAGATGTTCCTATTACCATGAGTGTTATCAACGCCAGTTTTATGGAGGATAATAACATTACCGAACTTGATAAACTATCGGAATTTGTACCTGGCCTGCTGATCAGAATGCAGGGGGTTGGCCGTCCGAGTTTTGTTATCAGAGGCCTTACAAGTGATGAAGTAAGTCCTGCAGCACAGCCCAGAATCTCAGTATTATATAATAACGTTCCTATCAGCCGTGCAAATGGAGCTGCCGTAGAACTTTTCGATATTCAACAGGTTGATGTACTGAAAGGTCCTCAGGGAACTCTTTTTGGGAGAGGATCGGAAATCGGGGCAATCAATTATATCAGTAATAAACCTACCAGCGATTTCAATGGATATGTAACTGCCGGAATTGGAAATTATCGCCGGAAAGAAGTGAATGGAGCAATAAATTTTCCAGTCATTAAAGACAAATTATTGGTACGTATGGCAGGAATATATGATTATCAGGATGGTTATATTAAAAACACGTTTGGTGGTAACTTAAATGGGAGAAATACGATAGCAGGAAGATTTTCAGCCAGTTATTTGCCAGCAGTCAAAAATAAAATAGATCTGGTGATGAACTATCAAAAGGATGATAATCCGGGAATTGGTTTTATGAGTATGAGCTATCCGAATACGGAAAGCAGCACCGATCCATCAGGTTATGTTACATCCAATGAACAGGGTATTAATCTTGTTAACCAAAGGGATATTTTTGATGTTACACTAACTATGAAACATTTTTTCAATGTAAGGAGCTACCTGACGTCAATCAGTTCTTATCGTAAAATTGATGGTTATTCCCGCTGGGATGGAGATGGAACTGCTGCAGCTGCCATTGATATGAGCGAAGATGACGGATCGGGACAGTTTTATCAGGAACTCAGGTACAACTACTCTATTAAGAATAAACTTAACGGAAGTGTCGGTACAAGCTACTGGATTGACAAAGCGAGCCAGAATTATTGGTTCTCTCCCAACGAACAGGATATGTTCCATCTGTTTTTCAATACCGGCTTCCTTGTTGGACCAAATGGACAGCCTAACCCTTTAACTAACCTTCCACCTGATCCGCAATTGGGACCTTTAGCGGGGCTTCCTCTTGTTACAGACCATAAGGAAGAAAACCTTAACAACGCAACCAACCAGGCACTCGAAGGTTTTGCTGATGCCAATTACCAGCTGACCAACAAAATAAGTATCACAGGTGGCGTTCGTATTACTAATGATTGGATACAACTGACCAACAGTGCGCAAATGACCGGAGGCAATCCGGCAACGCTTGGATTACTTTCTGGCAACTACCCCAACCTGTTCTTTAAAATCAGCGATTTGCAGGAAATCAGCACAACAAACCTCGCTTTTACATATCGTGGTGGTCTTAAATATTCTTTCAATGAGAATTCCAATCTTTTTGTCAACTATTCGAAGGGTCGCCGACCAGAAGTTCTGCAATTTACTTCAGCAGGAGAGGAACAGGTTCTTGATGCAGAGACTGTTAATAGCCTCGATGTAGGATTTAAAACGGTCATACAACAACGATTATGGTTCGATCTGGGCCTGTTTTACTACGGTTATCAGAATTTCCAAACCTCAGCATGGGTGGCAGATGCAAGCACCGGTGAATTCAATTATATTGTTAAGGATGGAGGTAAAGCAAATGGTTATGGAGCTGAAGCTACCATAAAGTATGCAGTTTTAAAGGGCTTAGACCTTTTGGGTAATTATGCATATATCCATGCCCGTTTTGCAGAAAACGATATAGATGGTTCTGAACAGGAATATGCCGGCAATATGTTCAGACTTACACCTGAGCACAGTTTTGCCCTTGGTTTGAATGCACGGGTCAAAATTGCCAAAGAGATGTATTTGTTTGGTATCCCTTCCTATTCTTACAAAACAAAAATATTTTTTGAAGATGCCAACACTCCGGGATTGGAACAGGACGGTTACGGGTTGCTGGATCTCAGGGCAGGAATAGAATTTAAAAAGATAACACTTGCATTCTGGGGGAGTAACCTGTCAGAAGAAAAATATATTGTCAGTGCAGGGAATACCGGTAGTTTATTTGGAGACCCAACTCAAATACCAGGAGCACCACGAATGTTTGGAACAAAAATAGGCTGGAAATTTTAGTGGTCCTTTGTTTTGTTATCTCAGGATATGTTTGATTTTCACAGTTTTTTGTTTGGTAAATGTTTTTTGGTTTCGTGAAGGTAATGGATCTTTATGTCCTGAATCTGATTTAAAATTATGGAAACAACAATTCAAAAACGCAAACTGGGGAAAAGCGGGATGGAAGTCTCAGCTCTAGGCCTCGGATGTATGGGAATGAGCTTCGGCTATGGAACTGTTGCGAATAAGAATGATATGATTACTCTTATTCATAAAGCTGTGGAAAGCGGAGTGACTTTTTTCGATACAGCTGAAGTTTACGGACCCTTTATAAATGAAGAACTTGTCGGTGAAGCATTGGCTCCTTTTCGGGGTAAAGTGGTAATTGCCACAAAATTTGGCTTCGACACAACCGGCGCTTCAGCACTCGACAGTCGTCCGGAACACATAAAACAGGTTGCCGAGGCTTCGCTTAAAAGACTCCGGATAGATGTCATTGATTTGTTCTATCAGCACCGCGTTGACCCGAATGTGCCGATTGAAGATGTTGCCGGAGCAGTACAGGACCTTATTAAACAAGGTAAAGTAAAATATTTTGGTCTGTCCGAAGCAGGGGTTCAGATTATTCGCCGGGCACATGCGGTGCAGCAGGTTACCGCTTTGCAAAGCGAATACTCATTGTGGTGGCGCGAACCGGAAGCTGAAATAATCCCTGTACTAGAAGAACTTGGAATAGGATTTGTCCCTTTCAGCCCACTTGGAAAGGGTTTTCTTACAGGGAAGATGGACCAGAATACAACTTTCGACAGTAAAGACTTTCGAAGCACCGTTCCACGTTTATCACCGGAAAACCTGAAAATAAATCTGGCTTTTGTTGATCTGCTGACACAGGTTGCACAACGCAAGAATGTCACACCGTCACAGGTTGCACTGGCATGGTTACTTTCACAAAAACCATGGATTGTTCCAATACCCGGGACAACAAAGTTGCACCGGTTAAAAGAGAATCTGGGAGCTGTAGCTGTTGAACTGTCATCTGAGGAGCTTATGGAAATAGACATCGCGTCATCAAAAATAATTGTGCAGGGTGACAGATATTCGGGAGGAAGTGCAAAACTGATTAATCGATAAGGTGTAATTCGTGATCAGTAACGATTTATTCCTTTTAGCGCTTAATTTGCACCTGTCATGATAAGAAGGATTAAATTTTGCAGAATTTTATATCTATATGAATATTAAATTACTTAATGAGATGAATGGAGTATTGAAAATGAAACAAAGAAGGACCTATTTAATGGTGCTTATACTGATAACCACTTTAATTAATATCAGCGCCCAGGACTGGCCTCAGTACCTGGGACCCAAAAGAAACAGCACATCTGACCAGAAAAGCATTTTACGCACATGGCCTCAGCAGGGACCGGAGGTTCTATGGACTGTTGATGTAGGTATCGGATTTGGCGGACCTGTTATTAAAGAGGGTAAGGTCTATTTACTTGACAGAGATGATAAGGTCGGGGATAATCTCAGATGTTTTGATCTTTCAAGCGGAAAAGAACTCTGGAATTTTGGCTATCCTGCTCCAGGATCTGTTATGTTTCCCGGATCGCGAAGCGTACCAACTCTTGACGGGAACCGGATATATTCGTGCGGTCCTTACGGAAACCTGTATTGCATCGATATTAACACACATAAGCCAGTCTGGAATAAGAATGTATGGACAGAT
>CAZCQC010000318.1:0-2901 GCA_964500155.1 uncultured Rikenellaceae bacterium
CTGAACAAGCCGGAAGGGCCACTTCCGGAGCTGCATGGGCGCTGTTGGGTAAAGCACGTTTGTATCAGAAAAACTACCAGGGAGCTCTGGAGGCTTTTAATAAGATTACCGGCTATTCACTCGAACCTGAATATTTCAGAAATTTCATGGAAGAAACCGAGAATGGCCTGGAATCGCTCTTCGAAGTCCAGTTTAACATCGAAGCCGGTTATTCCCAGCAATGGAATTCCGACAGATCAGATGTAGGTAAAAACGAATCTACTTTCAGGGGACAGGAATATGGTTGCTTAAACTGGTTCAACGTATTTGTTTCAGAGGATCTGTGGAACGAATTCGAAACTGCCGCCGACAATGGGGTAAAAACCGATCCAAGACGCGGTTACTGTGCTTACCAGACCGGTGATTTGTATAACAACAATACAATGACCATTACAATTGATCCCATGACCGTATATGATAAAGACGGTGTCACTGTTATTGATCAATATCAAAGAAGAGGCTGGAGAAAATACCAGAACTACTATAAAGCTGCTACTGAAGGTGCTGTTGCCGGAAATCAGTCAGGTATCAACATGAAGGTGATCAGATATGCCGATGTATTGCTGATGATGGCCGAAGCTGAAGCTAACCGCACGGGAGGAAGCCTTGCTACCGCTATCGGTTACATGAACCAGGTAAGGGCAAGAGCAGATGTTAATCTGCCGTTATATGGCTCAGCTGGAATGAATGTCACATATCCTGTTTCCAATCTGACTCAATTCATGGTGGCTTTGGAACATGAACGCAAGGTTGAATTATGCGGTGAACAGGTTCGCTACGGCGATCTTGTAAGATGGGGCCGACTTGCTGCTTTTATGACTGAAGTTAAACCCAGCTGTCCCAAGGCTGACCAGGCTGCTTTGGTTTTCAATCCAGCCAAACATTATCTCTGGCCTATTCCTCAGAAGGAAATTGATGTTAACCCTAATATTGAACAGACAGATCAGAATCCAGGGTGGTAACAAATAGTAAATGTTATAATTTAAAGATATGGTCCTGCAAAACAGGACCATTTTTTTGGGTTAAATGAAGTATATTCAACCTTTCTTGCTTTCAATTTCACCGTTATGATCAAGCTTTTAGAACCTGAATACCATAAAGGGCTCTATCCCATAGTTGCATTGATTGCTGTACTTGGCAACTGTTTCTCATGCAAACCTGAAAAAACGGGGGAAGATCCTGTCTTCACTAAATTATCCGCCCGGGTAACAAATATTTCTTTCAGGAATTCGCTTACAGAAACCGATACTTTTAACTATTTTCTTTACCCCTACATGTATATGGGTGGCGGGTATCCGTAGGAGACTTCAATGGCGACGGCCTGACGGATATCTATTTTACAGGTAACATGGTCAGCAACCGCTTGTATCTCAATATGGGAAACCTGAAATTCAAAGACGTTACCGAAATTTCCGGTACAGGTGGCGACAATCGCTGGATGCTGGGTTCAACCATATGTGATATAAATGAGGATGGACTGCCCGACATTTACGTAAGTGTTTCCGGATTAAAGGGCAATTGCAGAAACCTGCTGTATGTAAACGGGGGAAACAATCCCGGGGGGATACCCGTATTTAAGGAAGAAGCGGCTGAATATGGCATTGATGACAACGGTAAAAGCTCACAGACAACATTCTTCGACTATGATAATGACGGTGATCTCGACCTTTACGTTGCCAATTACCCCATAACCCAGTTCAAGGCGCCTCCCTATTTTTACAGGCAAATGATGAACAATGCAAAAATAGATGAATCGGGACATTTATACAGAAATAATGGAGATGGCACATTTACAAATGTGACGGTGGAAGCAGGCCTGTTGACTTTTGGTTTGTCGTTAAGCGCCACGGTCTGCGACCTGAACCAGGATGGATATGCAGACCTATATGTTTCAAATGATTTCACCAGCCCTGACTTCTATTTCTTTAACAACGGCGATGGAACATTTACCGACAGGACGAAAGAAGTAATTGGCCAAACCTCATTTTACGGTATGGGGAGTGATATTGCAGACTATAATAATGACGGTCTGCCTGATGTTATGCAAATTGACATGGCTCCCGAAGATAATCAAAGAGCCAAAGAAAATATGACCAGCATGACCCCGGAGGATTTTGAAGAAATGGTAATTGAAGGGCTTCACCATCAATACCGTTATAGTACGCTGCAACTAAACAGGGGAATCAGGGATAATGGCCTGCCATTCTTCAGCAATAGTGCCTGGATTGCTGGAGTAACATCGACAGACTGGAGCTGGGCTTCACTATTTGCCGATTTTGACCTTGACGGATGGAAAGATCTATATATAACAAACGGCATCCGCAGGGATATCAATAATATTGATTATTTCAACAAAATGAACAAATCGACTTATTTTGACAATGGATTAAACAATAGCGAGTTATTAAAATGGGTACAGGATATGCCCTATAAACAACTTGTAAATTATCTGTATAAGAATAACGGAGATCTCACTTTCTCAAATTACGGCAGAGAATGGGGAATTAAGGAAGAAAGTTACTCAAATAGCGCTACCTATGCCGATTTGGATAATGATGGAGACCTCGATCTTATCGTTAATAATGTTGACGAGGAAGCTCTGGTATACAGAAATGTTACCCGGGAAAAACTTTTGGGTAATTACCTGAAAATTGATTTTGAAGGAACTCCAAAAAATAAGATGGGAATAGGCTCAAGAGTTACCCTGTGGAATGATGGAAAAATGCAAATGGCAGAGCTGACCTTGTCGAGGGGGTATCAGTCTTCCGTGGAACCAATACTGTACTTTGGTCTTGCCATCCATGAGAAGATAGATTCCATTTGTGTAAAATGGCCCGACGGGAAGTTACAATACCTTACGCA
>CAZCQC010000319.1:0-3837 GCA_964500155.1 uncultured Rikenellaceae bacterium
AATGGAACCGAAAACACTTTTTGACAAGATATGGGATTCACATGTTGTTCAGTCGATAGAAAAGGGACCTGATGTCCTATATATCGATCAGCACTACATACATGAAGTGACAAGCCCTCAGGCATTCAATGGCTTGAAGGAAAGAGGGATACCTGTATTCAGACCGGGAAAGACTCTAGCTACCGCGGATCATAATATACCGACTGAAAATCAGGATAAACCTATCAGGGAAGAGCTTTCAAGGAATCAGGTCGAGAGACTTGCTGAAAACTGCAGGGATTACGGAATAGAATTATTTGGCCTGAATCACCCCAAAAACGGAATAGTGCATGTCATTGGTCCCGAACTTGGGTACACACGGCCAGGCATGACAATTGTCTGTGGTGACAGCCACACCTCGACACATGGTGCTTTTGGGGCCATTGCATTCGGAATCGGTACAAGCGAAGTTGAAATGGTTCTTGCTACCCAGTGTATTCTTCAGCCCAAGCCCAAAAAAATGAGGATAACCATTAACGGAAAACTGCAAAAGGGGGTGACTTCAAAAGATATAATTATGTATATTATATCGCAGATATCGACCGGAGGTGCCACAGGCTATTTTGTCGAATATACCGGATCAGTTATAACCGACCTGACAATGGAGGGAAGGATGACAATCTGCAATATGAGTATTGAAATGGGAGCCCGGGGCGGTCTAATTGCTCCTGATGAGACAACTTTCAGGTATCTTAAAGAGTTGCCATCATTTCCTGAGAGTTTCGACTGGAATTCCCTTCTTCTTAACCGGAAAGAGTTAAAAAGCGATCCTGATGCCCTGTTTGACCGTGAACTGGAGTTTAACGGGAACCATATCAAGCCAATGATAACATTTGGTACAAATCCTGGAATGGGAATAGCTATAGATGATTCCATTCCCACAACCGATGATATCAGCTCCGAAGATTCTGTTTCATTTCTTAAATCTCTCGACTATATGGGGTTTGTCCCGGGCATGAAGCTTCTTGGACATCCTGTTGATTATGTATTCCTGGGGAGCTGTACCAACGGAAGGATAGAAGATTTAAGAGCCTTCACACAGCTTGTAAAGGGGAAAAAGAAAGCTGCAAACATTATTGCTCTGATAGTTCCCGGATCAAAGGCAGTTGAAAAGCAGGCAATCGATGAAGGCCTCGACAGAATCCTTAATAAGGCGGGTTTTGAGCTAAGACAACCAGGATGTTCATCCTGTCTTGCAATGAACGAAGATAAAATCCCTTCGGGCAAATATGCTGTTTCAACAACTAACAGGAATTTTGAAGGGCGTCAGGGACCGGGGGCAAGAACTCTACTTGCAAGTCCATTAACAGCAGCAGCTGCTGCGATAACAGGAAGAATTACCGATCCCCGCGAATTCATTGATTAAAGAACCTGAATAAAAGAAAACTGAAATGCCTAAAGAAAAATTCAAAATACTGGAATCAACATGTGTCCCATTGCCCTTTGAAAATGTGGATACTGATCAGATAATTCCGGCACGATTCCTCAGTGCAACCTCCAGGGAAGGGTTTGGTGAAAACCTTTTCCGCGACTGGAGATATGACAAAACCGGTAACAGGAATATGGAATTTGTCCTGAACGATACAAGATACAGTGGCAAAATACTTGTTGCAGGGAAGAATTTCGGCAGCGGATCAAGCCGTGAGCATGCTGTATGGGCAATTTATGATTACGGTTTCAGGACTGTGATCTCAAGCTTTTTTGCAGATATTTTCAAAAACAATGCCCTTAACAACGGATTGCTTCCTGTTATCGTTCCTGAAAAGTTCCTGAATAACCTTCTCTTTATCATTCATAAGGAACCAGGATCCCTTATAAGGATAGATCTTGAAAAACAATCGATTACGCTTCTTCCTGACGGTGAATCGTATGTGTTTGAAATAAATCCATATAAAAAAGAGTGCATGTTAAAAGGGCTCGACGACATAGACTATCTTCTCAGTAGAAAAGACCTGATAACTTCATTTGAAACTGGCAAAAAGTCATAAAATGAGAATTGAAATAATGGATACAACCCTCAGGGATGGAGAACAAATGCAGGGTATTTCTTATTCTCCGGTGGAAAAACTACACATTGCAGCTCTCTTATTAAAAGAAGTGAAAGTCGACCGCATTGAGGTTGCCTCGGCACGGGTTTCCAGCGGGGAAATTGAAGCTATTAAAATGATCACCAGATGGGCCCGGCGTAATAATTTCCAGAAAAAAGTCGAGGTTCTTGGATTTATTGACGGGGATATTTCAATCAACTGGATCCACGACGCGGGAGGAAAAGTTGTCAACCTGCTCTGCAAAGGATCATTAAGGCATCTCGAAAAACAATTGCGTAAAACCCCTGAGCAGCATGTAAATGACATTAAGGGAATTATTAACCGGGCGGGAGAACTCGGTATGGATGTCAACATTTATCTGGAGGATTGGTCGAACGGAATGATTTACTCAGAGGATTATGTGTATTATATGATTGATAATCTGAAAGATGAAAAAATAAAAAGGATTATGCTTCCTGACACTCTTGGGATATTAAACCCTGATCAGACATATACTTTCTGCAGAAAAATCGTTGACAAATATCCGGCATTGCATTTTGATTTTCATCCGCACAACGACTACGATCTTGCCGTTGCAAATGTTTATTCATCTGTCAGGGCAGGAATAAAAGGAGTTCATGTCACTATCAATGGTCTGGGCGAAAGAGCTGGAAATGCACCTCTTTCTAGCGTTATTGGTGTTCTGCACGATCAGCTTAAAGTTGAAACCGGGGTTAATGAATTTGAGATAACAAAAGCAAGTAAGATTGTAGAAACATTCAGTGGCATAAGGATCCCTGTAAACAAACCGGTAATAGGTGAAAATGTGTTCACCCAGACATCCGGAGTGCATGCTGACGGAGACTCAAAGGATAATCTTTATTACAATAATCTTCTCCCGGAAAGATTTGGCAGAAAGAGAAAGTATGCCCTGGGGAAGCAATCAGGTAAAGCCACAATCAAGAAAAACCTTGAAGAATTCGGACTCGATCTGAATCCTGAATCCCTTGCAAAGGTCACTCAGCGTGTAATTGAACTTGGGGATACAAAAGAGAATGTCACGCCAGAAGATCTGCCATTTATTATATCTGATGTACTTGGAAATGACAGGGCTGATTATAAGATTTTTATAAAGAATTATTCCCTTTCCCTGTCATTTGGTCTGAAACCTTTCGCCAGCGTTCAGATCGAAATAGATGGCAGCATTTACCAGGAAACATCTTCAGGTGACGGTCAGTACGATGCCTTCATGAAAGCCATAAGAGTCATATATGACAGGCTTGGAAAAGAGCTTCCTATACTTACGGATTATGAAGTATCAATACCTCCGGGAGGCAAGACAGATGCTCTGGTTGAGACAGTAATTACCTGGAATTTCAAAAACAGGGAATTCAGGACGAAGGGGCTTGATGCGGATCAGACTGAATCGGCAATAAAGGCAACTGAGAAAATGCTTAATATAGTTGAAACCAACGAGATCAGGATCGGCGATACCAAAATTGTTAATTATCATAATGAATAATAATCTGAAACAATAACAGCATGATCAAAACTTACAATATTGCAGCCATCCCCGGTGACGGAACAGGCCCGGAGGTGGTAAGAGAGGGTAGAAAAGTACTGAGTGCCGCTGCTTCAAAATTCGGCTTTAAGCTCAATTTTGAGGAATTTGATTTCGGAGGAGACCGCTATCTCAGGACCGGGGAAGTTTTACCAGAATCGGCACCGGAACAACTCAGGAAATTTGATTCAATTTTCCTTGGCGCAATCG
>CAZCQC010000320.1:0-11334 GCA_964500155.1 uncultured Rikenellaceae bacterium
GATTTATGTAGAGACAATACCAAATCCTGATAAGCTCCTGCATCATGCCTCTTCGTTGATCCGTAAAGGGTGCAGGATAGCTGCAATAAAAGCTGGTACAACCGAAGCGGGGAGCCGTGCAGCATCTTCACATACTGGTGCTATGGCTTCATCCGATTCCGCTGTGGAAGCTCTCTTCCGAAAGGCCGGGATTGTCCGCTGCTCAGGCCGGGAAGAGCTGACAACAGTTGCCTCCGTATTTATCCATAAACCACTGAAAGGAAGAAATATAGCAATCGTTACTCATGCCGGTGGCCCGGCAGTTATGCTTACCGATGCTCTGTCGGCCGGTGGTATGAATATCCCTAAACTTGAACCTGAGGATCAGAACAATATTCTTGCAATGATGAACCCGGGTGCTTCGGCTGTCAACCCTATCGACATGATTGCAACTGCAACACTTGATCAGCTCGACAGGGTTATTGAATATGTTGATAAAAACCTGGGATATATCGATGGCATGAGCGTAATATTCGGAAATAACGGTCTGACGGATATGTCTGAAATATACACTCTCCTTCATAAGAAAATAGAGGAATGCAATAAGCCGCTATATCCAATTCTTCCTTCGATCTCAAGTTCTTCAGAAGAACTTGAAGATTTTTTGAACAAGGGACATGTCAACTTCCCCGATGAGGTTGTTCTTGGAAGGGCTCTGACAAGAATTTTCAACACTCCTTACCCTGCAGAGGAAAAAATATTTCTGGAAAAGATAGATGTACCGGGAATCAGAAGAATAATTGATAGTTCTGAAAACGGATACCTTGCCCCTGAAGTAATTCAAAAACTTCTCAGTGCTGCACATATCCCGCTGGTGAATGAAGCCGTGGCAACAACCAGGAGGGAGATAATCTCAATTGCCGACAAAATGGGTTATCCTCTTGCACTTAAGGTTGTAGGTCCTGTTCATAAATCTGATGTCGGTGGCGTTACCCTGAATATCAAATCTCAAAAACACCTTGAGGCAGAATTCACCAGGATGAAAAAGATAAAGGGAGTTACCGCCGTGATGGTCCAGGAAATGCTTTCAGGAACTGAACTCTTCATAGGGGCAAAGTATGAGCCAAGGTTCGGCCATATAATACTCTGCGGTCTGGGAGGTATTTTTGTGGAGGTTCTTGGCGATATATCCTCTGGTCTTGCACCACTTACATTAAGTGAGGCTGATTCGATGATCAGAAGCCTGAGAGCTTACAAAATAATAAAGGGAACCCGGGGGAAACCAGGCATCAATGAAGCAAAATTTTCAGAGATTATCGTAAGACTTTCAAGCCTGCTCAGGTTTGCAACAGAGATTAAGGAACTGGATCTGAATCCGCTTATCGGAAGTCAGAAAGGTATAACTGTTGTCGATGCGCGGATCAGGATAGAGAAATGATATTAATAGCTTTTCTGAAATGCTTGATGAATTTTATTTAAGTTAGCACATTTTTACGAAAAAACAGAAAACGGATAATGGAAGCAACAAGCAATCCACCTTCGCTGAAGCTTCGGTGGACAATGCAAGTAACCAGCAACTTTTATTTAAATAAGAAATCTAAAACAAAATGATAATTCCTCAGCTATCTGTTTTTCTTGAAAATAAATCTGGGCGGCTAACCGAAGTGCTTGAGGTTCTTGGGAGAGAGAACACCAGGATAACAGCCCTGAGTATTGCTGATACTTCAGAATTCGGAATCCTGAGGTTGATAGTCCCGGATCCTGAAAAAGCAAAACTACTCCTGAAAGAACAGCATTTCACTGTGAATATTTCAGAGGTTATTTCTGTTTCGGCACCAAATGAGGCTAAATATTATGCGAAAGTACTGAAGATATTATCAGATCTTGACATAAGTGTTGAGTATACTTATGCATTTTCACATGGTTCAAAGTCGATTATTATACTCAGGTGCAGTAATAATGAACAGGCAATTAATGCTCTCAAGGAACATGAAATGGAACTGCTGAATGCGAGTGAATTGTATAAAATCTAAGTTAAATTTGAAAAGGATTGCTTCTCCGCCAGCTGGCGGATCGCAATGACGCTTAATTATTTGATAGTTCTTTAATGGAAATCTGGAACAGGCATTTTGAGTGTATGGATCATGATGAACTGAAGAAGGTTCAGAGTGAACGGCTTATTGAGACAGTCGAAAGGGTATATTTCAATGTGCCTTACTACCGGCATAAGATGCAGGAGGCAGGACTGGGGCCCGAGAGTATCCATACCATTGATGACCTTGGCCGGCTGCCATATACTACAAAGCAGGATCTCCGTGATAATTATCCTTTTGGTCTCTTCGCTGTCCCTATGAGCGAAATAGTAAGGATCCATGCATCTTCAGGAACGACAGGCAAAGCAACTGTAGTCGGGTATACAAGAAATGATATCTCAACATGGTCGGAGGTAATGGCCCGCACACTTACAAGCGCCGGGGCAAACAGAAATGATTTTATCCAGATCGCCTATGGCTATGGATTATTTACAGGCGGACTTGGACTTCATTATGGTGGCGAAAAAATAGGCGCTTCCGTGATTCCAATCTCGGGTGGAAATACAATGCGCCAGATACAGATCATGCACGATTTCGGTAGTACTATGCTCGCTTGCACCCCATCATATGCACTTTACCTTGCTGAGGCGATCCAGGAAAGCGGTATCAACCGTGAGGAATTTAAGCTCAGAGCCGGTGTCTTCGGCGCAGAACCCTGGACTGAAAACATGAGAAGAGAGATCGAGGATAAATTGAAGATCAAAGCTATAGATATTTACGGGCTTAGTGAGGTCATAGGCCCCGGAGTTGCGAGTGAATGTCTTTTTCAGGAAGGATTGCATATTAATGAGGACCATTTCTTTCCTGAGATCATTGATCCTGAAACACTCCTGGTCCTGCCTGAAGGATCAGTTGGTGAACTTGTATTTACAACTCTTACAAAGGAAGGATTGCCTCTGATAAGGTACCGTACACGCGATCTTACAAAGCTCACCCGCGAAAAGTGTAAATGCGGCCGCACCATGGTAAGAATGGAAAAATGCCTGGGCCGCAGCGATGACATGCTGATCATACGTGGTGTAAACCTCTTCCCCTCTCAGGTGGAAAGTGTTCTCCTGGAGATGAGTGAAATAAAACCCCATTACCTGCTTATTGTCGACAGGGTAAATAACCTCGACACTCTTGAGCTTAAGGTTGAAGTGGATGAAGCATTCTTTCTTGATAGGATCAGTCAGCTTGAAACGCTCAGGAAGAAGATCCAGGATAACCTTGAGAGTTCACTCGGACTTGGAATTAAGATAACGCTGGTTGAACCTAAAATGATCGAAAGAAGCGAAGGCAAATCACAACGGGTTATTGACAAAAGAAAGTATTAGTTGTTTTGGTATGAATAATATTCCAATATCTGAAAGTGTAATTGAGTCTCTTAAGGTGGCCACCGGAGTGACATCGCCCGGGTCGGCTTCCATTCGTGAGATTGTTCAATTGGTTAACCGGATCGAAAACAAGACAGGTATTCAGTTTGTGAGAATGGAAATGGGAGTTCCCGGGCTTCCTGCTCCGTCGATTGGTACTGATGCTGAAATTGAAGCGCTTAAGCAAGGTGTTGCATCATTATATCCGGAAATAGCAGGTCTGGGTATTCTTAAAAAAGAGATATCGAGGTTCGTTAAGCTTTTTCTTGATATTGAAATAAATCCTGCAGGGTGCATCCCTACAGTAGGATCAATGATGGGATCGATGATCTGTTTTCTTGTTGCAAACCGAAATGACAGGACGAAGGAGGGTTCCCTTTTCATTGATCCTGGCTTCCCGGTTCAGAAACAACAGGTGAAAATGCTTGGACATGACTATTTTTCCTTTGATGTATATAATTACAGGGGCAAGAAGCTGAGAGCAAAGCTGGAATCATATCTGCAGACAGGGAAAGTGTCATCGCTTATATACTCGAATCCTAACAATCCGACCTGGATTTGCCTGAACGATGAAGAACTTTCAATAATTGGTGAACTTTGCCGTAAATATGATGTTATTGTTATTGAGGACCTTGCATACTTTGGTATGGATTTCAGAAAGAAATATTGTAATCCCGGGAAGCCGCCTTTCCAACCATCGGTTGCCCATTATGCTGATGATTATGTTTTACTTATTTCCAGTTCAAAGATATTCAGCTATGCAGGACAGAGAATAGGAGTAATGGCAATTTCAGACCACCTGTTCAACAGATCTTATCCCGACCTTAAAAGGTATTATTCCACTGATAAATTCGGCCACTCTGCAATTTTCGGTGCATTGTACGGTATATCAGCCGGTGTGACCCATTCGGTCCAGTATGGCCTTGCGGCTCTTTTGAAAGCTGTAAATGAAGGAGAGTACAAGTATCGTGATGATATCATCGAATATGGAGAGAAAGCAAGTATCATGAAGAAATTGTTTATTGAAAATGGATTTGAAATAACATACGACAAGGACCTTGATGAACCTATTGCTGACGGATTCTATTTTACGATTTCTTATCCGGGAATGACAGCAGCAAAACTGATTGATGTACTTCTTTGTTATGGAATAAGCGCGATAACACTCGATACAACAGGAAGTGAAAGGAATGATGCCCTGAGGGCCTGTGTTTCGCAGGTTCCCCGTTCTTTGTTTGGCGATCTGGAGTATCGTCTGAAACTATTTTATAAAAATCATCCGATAAAAAATTAAAATCATACAATATGGCAAAGGTCAAAGGAAGTATTGTTGTGAATATTGAAAGGTGTAAAGGATGCGGGGTCTGTCTGGTTTCGTGCCCGACCGGTACCATTGAAATGGCTAAGGAGGTCAATGGCAAAGGGTATAACTATGCTTATCCGGCTCATCCCGAGCTTTGCATCGGATGTGCAAATTGTGCAATCGTTTGTCCCGATGGAGTAATAACTGTATATAAAACAAAAATATAGCCAGCCAATGGAAAAAGAATTGAGATTGATGAAAGGGAATGAGGCTGTCGCTGAAGCAGCGATCAGGGCAGGAGCCGATGGCTATTTCGGTTATCCTATCACCCCCCAGAGTGAAATAATTGAATATCTCATGGAAGCTAATCCCTATGAGACAACAGGAATGGTAGTACTACAGGCAGAAAGCGAAGTTGCAGCCATTAATATGGTTTATGGCGGTGCAGGGTGCGGCAAGAAAGTTATGACAACTTCATCTTCCCCAGGAATAAGCCTCAAACAGGAAGGAATAACCTATATTGCCGGAGCCGAGCTGCCTTGCCTGATAGTAAATGTAGTCAGGGGAGGGCCTGGACTAGGCACTATTCAGCCTGCCCAGTCAGATTATTTCCAGGCAGTAAAGGGAGGTGGCCATGGCGATTACCATCTTATCGTTCTTGCCCCGGCTTCTGTTCAGGAGATGGCCGACTTTGTCGATCTTGGGTTTAAGCTTGCATTCAAATACAGGAATCCGGTGATGATGCTTTCCGACGGTGCCATAGGCCAGATGATGGAAAAGGTCTGGCTCAACCCTCCGAAAGAAAGATCAAAAACTGTCCCCGAATGGGCAACAACCGGGAAACCACCAACCAGAGAAAGAAATATAATTACTTCCCTCGAGCTCGATCCAAACCGTCAGGAGATCTTCAATAAGAAACTGATCGCCAAGTATAATGAGATAAAGGAAAAAGAGGTTCGTTTTGAAGAATTTCAATGTGAAGATGCTGAATATCTGCTTGTGGCTTACGGAACAAGCGCCAGAGTTTGCCAGAAAGCTGTAGAACTTTCACGTGCTCAGGGAATTAAGGCAGGCTTACTGAGACCGATCACTCTTTTCCCTTACCCTTCAAAACAATTAAATAAACTAGCTGATCACGTAAAGCTTATGCTATCGGTGGAGATGAGCGCAGGCCAGATGGTGGAAGATGTAATGCTTTCAGTAAACGGAAAAGTGCCTGTTTATCATTACGGAAGAATGGGAGGGATGATTCCGACACCAGATGAAGTTGTGGAAAATCTTAAAGAACGGATAATAGAAGGCTGAAATATGAAAGATATTACTGGTATAAAGGAAATAATAAAGCCTGAAAATCTGGCTTATAAAAAGTCAGATATTCTGACTGATGAAATTATGCATTATTGTCCGGGTTGCGGTCACAGCACAGCCCACAGAATACTGGCAGAAATAATTGAGGAAGAGGGGATTCAGCAGGATACGATCGGAGTATCGCCGGTAGGTTGCTCAGTGTTCCTGTACCACTACCTGAATATTGACTGGCAGGAGGCTGCACATGGACGTGCTCCGGCTCTTGCAACAGCAATCAAGAGGCTTTTACCTGATAAGTACGTCTTTACATATCAGGGCGACGGTGACCTGGCAGCGATAGGTACAGCTGAGACAATTCATGCCTGTAACCGGGGAGAAAATTTCCTGATAATCTTTGTAAACAACGGAATTTATGGAATGACAGGCGGACAAATGGCCCCGACCACACTACCCGGAATGAAATCATCCACATCACCATTTGGAAGGGATGTGAGAACAATGGGTAATCCGCTGAAGATGACAGATATTGTCGCCACTCTGCCGGGAACTTATTATGTAACCCGTCAAAGCGTGCATAGTCCTGCAAACGTCAGGAAGACGAAAAGAGCAATGAGGAAAGCTTTTCAGTACCAGAAGCTTAATAAAGGCACCTGTTTTATTGAAATAGTATCCAATTGTCCGTCGGGATGGAAAATGACACCGGTTCAGTCGAATAAATGGATGGAAGAGAATATGTTCCCCTTCTATCCTCTGGGCGATCTTAAAGTTCCGCAGGAAAATCCGTTACAACAACCTAAATCTGAGTAAAAATGACTGAAGAAATATTAGTAGCCGGATTTGGTGGACAGGGTGTTCTGTCGATGGGGAAAATTATGGCATATTCAGGCGTTATGCAGGATATGGAAGTAAGCTGGATGCCTTCGTACGGACCTGAAATGCGTGGTGGTACGGCCAATGTGATTGTTATCCTGAGCAGTGAAAGGATAAGCTCACCGGTAATCAGACATTTTGATACTGCCATTATCCTTAACCAGCAATCGCTCGACAAATTTGAACAGGCAGTAAAATCGGGAGGTGTTCTAATATATGACGGCAATGGAATAACCCGACATCCTGAAAGGAAGGATATATCAATTTACAGGATCGATGCTGCTGAAGAGGCTGCAAAAATGAACAGTCCGAAAACATTTAACATGATTGTTCTCGGAGGATTCCTGAAGGTGAAACCAGTCCTGACGATGGATAACGTTATAAAAGGACTGAAAAAATCACTCCCTGAAAGATATCATAAGCTTATCCCTGAAAATGAAAAATCACTCCTTCGCGGTGAAGAGATCATTAAAGAGATCCAAAAGGTCTGATTCAGATTTTTTTTTACCACGGATTTTCACAGAGGAATAACCCCCAACCCCCTAAAGGGGGCTATGTTTAATTATTGTATTAGCCCCCCTTTAGGGGGGATGGGGGGTTAAAACACTCTGTGTTTAAATCTTAAGTTTTACTCATAGAAATGCATCTCCACGATGTATTTCCACACGGCAGGATGCAAATAATATGACATGTTCTTCCCCTTTTTGATCCCATTCCTGATAAAAGTCCCCGAAATATCCATCAGAGGCGCTTTAACCCACTTTACTGTTGCCTTAACAAGTATCTCATCCAAAAGGTCATTTTTCTTTTTAATAGCGTCAGGCCTTGGATAAATATAGAGAGGGAAATGGGTCACAAGTTCGAGGGCATTCTTCCATTTATGAAGTGTATACAGATTGTCTTCTCCCATTACCAGGACAAATTTATGCTGGGGGTACCTCTCTTTAAGAAGTGCCATTGTATCGATAGTGTAGGATGGAGCAGGACGACCAAATTCAATGTCGGAGGCCTGAAGTCCGACAAGATTTCCTGTTGCCAGTTCTGTAAGGTAAAACCTGTCACGATCCTTTAGGAGAGTTTCTTTCTTTTTAAGAGGATTCTGGGGACTCACAACAAACCACACCTGATCGAGATCAGTGAATTCTTTCATATAACCTGCAATGGCTATGTGCCCGATATGTACCGGGTTGAATGAACCGAAGAATAGACCAATCTTTGACATGGAAATCTCTATTAACTTAATTTAATTTACTGGTTTCTGGTTACTTGTTACTGGTTAATTAACAAACCAACCAGCAACCAGCAACCAGCAACTAGCAACCAGTAACATTAGTTAGAAAACTCCTCACCATTTCATATACTTCACTTTGAGCCCTTTCAAGGTTGTCATTTATTACAATATGATCAAAATTACCGGCCAGTTTCATCTCCTCAATTGCTTTCTCAACCCTGATTTTAATCTTTGACCGGTCGTCAGTTGCCCTAGACAGGAGCCTCTTTTCAAGATCCTTAACCGATGGAGGCATTATAAAAACCGAAATAGCCTGGTTCCCGAAGATGTTTTTCAGATTTATCCCGCCTTTAACGTCAACATCAAAGATCACATGTTTTTTATCTGCCCAGATCCTTTCTATTTCGGCTTTAAGGGTACCGTAATACTGGTCTTTGTAAACCTCCTGCCATTCGGTGAATTCGTTATTCCTGATCCTTTGCCGGAAATCCTCCGGAGTTATGAAATAATACTCCTTCCCGTTTTTTTCATTTCCCCTTGGCGCTCTTGTCGTGGCAGAGATTGAAAATTCAAGCCCCTGATTCTTCCGGAGAAGATAATTCACTATGGTTGTTTTTCCCGCCCCCGAAGGAGCTGATATAATTACAAGCTTTCCTTCCATATTATTTATGCTACAAAGGCGCTAAGGCACAAAGTGATAAAGTTAAAGTATATTGTTTGTTTGTTCTTTGATTTTTTCGAGCTCATCCTTCATCATTACAACGAGTTTCTGAATTGAGGCATCATTGGCTTTTGATCCCATTGTATTTATTTCACGTCCGATCTCCTGTGCGATAAAGCTAAGTATCTTTCCATTAGGCGATGGTGTTTCAATAGTCTCGAGGAAATACTCGCAGTTTTTTTTCAGCCTGACCTTTTCCTCGTTTATGTCAAATTTCTCAAGGTAGAATATCAGTTCCTGTTCAAATCTGTTCTTATCAAGATTCTCTGTTCCATTGTTATCTTTAAGGATAGAAATAAGCTTTTCCCTTACTTTTTCAATTCTACCCGGTTCAAATGTTTCGACAGTTGAAAGTGAGTCCAGTATTCCTGATATCCTCTTTCTCAGATCAGTCTCGATTGATTTTCCTTCTTCAATCCTGTAAAGGTCAAGAACATTTATTGACGCAATGATTTGCTTTTTCACGATAGTCCACTCATCTTCAGGAAGTTCAGGCTTTTCTGTTTTGAGGGAATCAGGGAGCCTCATAATTATAGGCAGTATCTGATCATCAATGTTTATTTCAAGGTCGCCAGCTATCTCTTTCAACTGCTTAAAATAATTCTTGACGATTGATTTATTGATTACCGGGACTCCTTCATCTTCAAGAATGTCGAAATAAACTGAGATGTCGATCTTCCCCCTGTCGAGCATCTGGCTGACAAGGTTTCTTATTTCCGGTTCTTTCTCCTTGTAAAGCCAGGGAAGCTTCGCATTCAGATCAAGCTGTTTTGAATTCAGTGACTTGATTTCAATCGTGATTTTTTTCTGAGGTGTTTCAGCAATGGCTTTGCCATAGCCGGTCATGGATCTTATCATTTGAGGTCAGGTTAGTGCTGAAAGGTACAAATTCTCATTGTTTTTTATAAAAGATGTTAAAAAAATAAATAAGAAATATCGCTAATAGTCATATAATAAGTATAATGCAGATATTCTTCTGATGAAGAATATTCTTCAGGGGATTGATTTTGTTATTATTGTATATGTTAAACGTCTTAAGTGACGTTATCTTAAATTATAATGGTTTAGCATATGAAAGGAAGACCTTTACTCCTTGCAATTCTTTTATTAATTTTTATTCAGCATTCAGGATTTTCTCAAAATTCAGGAACTGAGGGTAGTACGGTCATCATTGTCGAAGATACTGTTAAAATCATTAACCAATTTCAGGATGACACCCTAAGACAACCGGAAATAGTATTATCGCGTGACCAGGCAATATTGGTTCTCCGGAAGCACTTCCTGCTTCAATCGTTTAGAGCCCTACCTGCTGACACAGTTATTAAAAGCGATTCAGGTTACTACGCGGTAAAACCAGATACTCTCTTTTTTTCATCCCGATACCGGACCTTCAGCGATTCGATAAAGGCAGCAGTTGGTATGCTTCTTGATATTTTTGAGGAGCGCGATTCGAGCGTTATCAATTTTACCGGAATCACTAACAAGGAGTATCAATTTTGGCTTAACTCAAAATCGGAAAAAGTGATTCGATTCTGGTTAAAAAATGAGCTTAATGATTCAGTGACAGTATGGATCGCGAACCCGTCAAGAAATACAATTGGTTTGTATCTGGAGCACGGGGTAAGCTTCAGAAGGCCATCAATGCAGGGAAATGTTTCGGAAGCCAGAATAAATATTGAACCACAGGACAACACAAAACTGGTTGATATCAGGAAGATCATTACAAAAGCCCAATACTGGAAATTCAGGACTGAAGCTTCATTCGCTCTTAACCAGGCTCTGGTTACAAACTGGGTAAAAGGAGGTGAAAACAGTGTCTCTACTGCCCTTGATATAACATGGTTTGCTGATTACAGCAACAAACCGATGCTCCTTTCATCGAACCATTTTGCGAGGCTTAAGTACGGATTGATTAAAACAGGTGATGACAAGGTTAGAAAGAACATTGATCTGCTTGAGACAAATTCCAAGCTTAACCATAAAGCTTTCGGGAAGTTTGACTTCAGTGGTATAATGCTTTTCAAGACTCAACTTTCAAAGGGTTACAACTACCCCGATGAGGTCCCGGTATCTAAATTTATGAACCCCGCAATTATAACTCTTGGCTTTGGTCTTGATTATAAACCAAACAAACTTACTTCAATTAACTTCTCTCCATTATCATATAAGGCGACTTTTGTTCCCGACACTGCAAATATTGATCAGACAAAGTATGGTGTGGCAGCTGACAGAAGATCAAAACATGAACCGGGAGCAAGCTTCATGATAACAAATGAATTCAGACCGGTGAAAAATATGGTGATCACAAACAGGTTGCAGCTTTTTACAAATTACGTGAACAATCCTCAGAATATAGATGTCGATTGGGAAATGATCTTTCAGACAAACCTGAACTGGTTTACCGATGTAAGGCTTAATACTCACCTGATATTTGACGATGATACAAGGACACTGGTGATGGGAAACGACGGGAT
>CAZCQC010000321.1:0-2645 GCA_964500155.1 uncultured Rikenellaceae bacterium
CTGGGAAGGGCTCCGGAACATCTCATAGCCCTCCGACCTGATGTGATCAATGAACAGCTCGATCTTCTCTCTGGACACATCATAGCGCTCCAGCACACGAGCAAAGATCTCCATAGAGGTCTCGTATTCTTCAGGTATGACCTCGTCTGCTCCCAGCTCCCTTAGGGGATTCATCTCTTGCAGGTAGCGCGTTCTGACGATGATAAACAGGCCGGGATTCATCCTTCTCGCCAGCTCCGTTATCCTCCGAGTGGCTGAGGGATCGGATATTGCTATCGCCGCAACTCTTGCGCTTTTAATACCGACATATTGCAGCACGGCTTCCTGGGAAGCATCGCCGAAGCAGATCGATTCTCCATTTTTCTCCTCTCTCATCACTATCTCTGGGTCCATCTCCACGATAACAAAGGGTATGCCTTCCGATCGGGCTGACATGGCCACGTTCCTGCCGTTTACGCCGTAGCCGATGATGATGAGATGATCCTTCCATTTGGGATTGCTTGCTGCTGCCATGGGCAGGCTTCTATTCTTCAATCTATCCGGTATGGGGAGCCTCAAAAAACTGTCTGCCACCCTTGGCGAAACAGCCATGAGAATAGATGTGGCGCCCATGGTCAGAACGGCAACATCGAGGAAGAGCTGGTAGACTTCCATGGAGATGATGCCACTATCAAAACCGGTTTTAGATAGGATGAATGAAAATTCTCCGATCTGACACAAAGCCAGTCCCACAAGTACGCTTATGCGTAGCGTCAGGCCCAAAAAGGAAACTGCAAAGCCTGCGATTAAGGCTTTTAGAGCCATAACTGCCGCTGCCACCAGGATTATGTAAACCGGATTTTGCAGCAGATAATTCAGGTCGAGGAGCATGCCTATGGAGATGAAAAAGAAGCTAGTAAAGGCGTCCCGAAGAGGCATAACATTGCCAAAGGCCTGATGGCTGTAGTGCGACTCGGAAATGATAAGCCCGGCTAAGAAGGCACCCAGGCCCAATGATAGCCCGGCCAGCGAGCTTATCAAGGCTACGCTAAGGCAGATGGCAACGATGCTGAGAAGGAAGAGCTCCCGGTCCCCCGTCTTGGCGATGTGATACAGTGTTTTGGGCACAATCCACTTGGCGCTCAGAATTACCAGAGCAATCAGCCCCAGGCCTTTGGCAAAGATAATCCAGGGCGAATCAGCCGCGGTCTGCATAGCTCCGGGAAGCAGCGGCACAATGAGCATCATGGGCACGACGGCAATATCTTGGAAGATCAGTATGCCTAGGGTCGTCCGGCCATAAACGCTATCGAATTGCTCTTTTTTCTGAATGATGCGAAGGACGATGGCGGTGCTGCTCAAAGAGATGAGAAAGCCAAGCAGAAGTGCCTCACCAGCGGGTACCTGCAGTCCTAAAAGAATGGCAAAGACCGCTAAGATGGTCAGAATTACCTGGATCGATCCGCCCACAAGTACATATTTCTTTATTTTTAGGAGATCCTTGAGAGATACCTCGATTCCAACTGTGAAGAGCAGAAGGACCACGCCAATCTCAGCTAAGATGGCTACCTGTTCCGAGGCGCTTATCAGGCCAAAACCTTGCGGTCCAGCCAAAATCCCGGTAAGCAGAAAGCCCACAATTGTAGGTGCCCGGAGCCTTTGGAAAAGGAAGAGAACCACTACCGACAGCACGAATATAACTACTATATCTTTGAGCAGCTCGAGCTCCATCAGATATCTTTCAGGATTATTCCAATTTAAGTATTCTGATGAATTTCTCTATTTGCCGGTTCATGTGGCTAATGAGATGGTCAAACCGCTCGCTTTCTGCGCAGGCAAAAGCCACGACAGCACCTTTCCATCTTCCGCCTCCAAGGCCCGCTTCGGCAAATTGCAGCTCGAATGTCCGCAAGCCATCCGGCGCGGTCTTCATGTCCGTCATGTACCACCAGAGCACAACCCATCCCTGCTCTTTAGCTCTTTCCAGAAGCTTTCTTGCTAGCCGGACATCTTCGGGATCGATGTACGGAGGATCGATGAAAAGTAGTCCCGCCGGAGATCTTCTCAGTCGGGACAGCACTCCCAGAAAGCCATCACCCTGGTGAAAGACGATTCTAGCCGGGGGAAATGACCCAGTAGACTTTGCCGCTGCCGCCTGTGTGAAGCTCTCCCAAGAGCTGGCTACACCCGGATCATTATCCCAAACATCGGCTTGCAGATTTGCCCCTTTCCTCTTTGCCAGCTCATAGATGAGACAGGCCGATCCGGGATAAATCAAGGGTCCTGAAAACGATCCAGAAACCGGTTCAGAAACCTGTTTCGAAACCGTTTCCGAATTGGGGAATGAATACGGTTTTTCGGGATTCAAATCAGCCATGATATCAAAATAGCAAAAATTTCTGAGGGAAGGCAGATGCGGCCAGATTTTGCCTATTCCACCTTCCCAATCGCCAGGCGCTCTCAGGGCGTACTCGGGACGTCCCACATGGCTTTCCACATAAACCAGCCTGCTGTCGGGGTCGAGGAGGCAATCTGCCGCCTCCGACAAGAGGAAATGCTTCCAGACGTCCCCAGCATTGCCCGCATGCACTCTGTGATTGTAATGGCCCATTCAGGCCTTTAGTTTCTCACTCTTTGTACATCTTCTTGGCGATATTGAATGCCTG
>CAZCQC010000322.1:0-4328 GCA_964500155.1 uncultured Rikenellaceae bacterium
TGATTTTCTGACCGAGCAGGTTAAGCTGGCACATAAGAAAAACATTAAGGTGTTCGGATATTTTTGTGCAGGGTCAAATACCAAATGGGGTATGGAACATCCCGATCTGAGCTATGGAATTCCTTCAAGTCCTCATATCCCTTATACATCAATATATCTTGACTACCTGTGTGCCTCTATTGAAGATGCAATAAGAAAAACCGATATGGACGGAGTCTTTATTGACTGGCTCTGGAATCCAGGAACCACTATGGAGCCATATCCCCCCTTGAGATGGATTGATTGCGAACAGGTTATGTTCAATGAACTGATGGATAAGCCATTCCCGGGGAAAGATAGCATTACACCTGAAATTGAGCTGCAATTTCGCCGGAAAGCAATCGACAGATGCTGGAAAAGGATCAAAGAAACAGTTAAGACAACAAAACCAGATTGTATTATCTGGTTAACATCATGTCAGCTTACTAGTAGAGATATTGCCGGATCAGATATGTTAAAGGAGGTTGACTGGGTATTGAATGAAGCCGGCGATATACTAACAACAGAATCTGTTCGAAGCATGCTTGGTGCCAAAACCCGACTGGTAACCTGTTTGGCCAACTGGAATAAACAGGATGCTGCAAGTGTAATCCCGGCTGCTATCAAAGATAATGTTGGATTGTATGGGTTTACAAAGCCTGTCTCGGGCTCATTGATGAAGCCTGTGAATTATTACCTTTCAAAATCAATCGACAGCCTCAAAGCAGATGAACGGAATATAGGTGCACTTGTCCGCACCTATAACAATTTGCCATTAAACTATATAAAATGAATATTGTGTTCAGATACTTGGATATAGCTAACCAATTAGCATACATTAATTATCATAAAATCTTCAGTCCAGTTGATCTGGATTTTTGAACGGATATAAGACTCTCTTCCCAGGTAACTTAGATCACAAACTTAATCCTGCTCCATTTTTCAGGCATATGAGTGTCATAAATACCATGACTATTCAATGCCATTGCCGGATGTGGTTGTACCTCCCTGCCTCCAGCCATTAATTTCTGGAATCTTCCCAGAAACATGTTCCAGGAATCTCCATTGGCTGGCGGTATTGAGCGTCCGCTTGCAAGCAGGTTCAGGCTGCTCCACGGAATTGCTATTTCGAGGCTCCACCCTTTATCTATATCACTGTTATTATTCAATGTTCCGTCTACTTTCACCCCAGTTTGCAATCCGGCCATATCAAAATTGGTGAATGCCCACCGGATACCACGGGGATGGGTACCTTTCCAGAAAGTAGCACCGTTCCGGTCATAGTCTCCCCCGAATGTATATGCCCGTTTCTGATGCACATCAAATACCGGAATATCAAATTTGCATCCTTTTGTATAAGCATCTTTCCAGATGAAAAATACTTCGTAAACCGTGTTGGCAGCATTTACTTCAAGTTCATAATAGCAGTCGCCTCCGTCGATAAATACTTCCAGATCATTTTCAAGAAAAACAATGCTATCCCTCTCTTTCTGCAATGCTTCCACAAAAGGTTCTTCAGCATTAAATGCTATATATAGGTGTTCGTCATTCCAGAGTAAGGCAGCTTGTGTGTTATACATGCCGGGATCGTTTGTGACCATATCCACAAAGCGTTTGCTCCACTCAGTATTCTTCCATACCTCTTTTTTTATATCTCCATCAATTTTTATTGAAGAAGATATTTTTTTTGCAGTGCAATCTATTCTACTGTTCAAATTAATATTTATTGGTTATTTCAAAGTTAGTTGATTTATTAAAACATCCTGCAAAAATGACTAGCTAGAGAATCTGGTTATTATCAAATATTTCTCCCCGAAAAGGGAGACTATCATAATTACCTAAGCCTGGAAATTGGAGAAGATCTCATCAATGCAGCCTATAAATTTTCAATTTAATTAACCCAATTCACTTACTATTAAATTCAGAATTGGTGGGGCATCTAAATTAAATTCAAGATTTGCCATGTTCCCTTAAACAAGATAAGCATTTGAAGTGTTATAATCAGTAGAAATAGCATCAGTAAAATAAATTCGCAAATGTCCTTTAAACTTTTATTTCGTCCCATACGCGACTTTAAGAAAAAATTTTAAAACAATGGCTACCAATATTTTGTCCCTATGGGACAGTTCCGTTAGGAACTAAATATTGGTAGAAAGAATAGAGACCCCATTGATTATAAATCCCGTAGGGATGTAACAAATATGCATGTTTGAGGTGAAATGTTGGTTTTTTTATCGGACAGTAATGGAAAAGAAGTATATCACAAATAAAGAATTAAGTATCAGGATAATTAAACAACATAAATCATTAGCGCCATTAAAAATTAATGATTGTTATTTGGAATCATAAGTAGATCGAGGTTTTAGAGTTTTTTTGTTAGGGGTGGCACTCTGTGCAACAAATAATTAAGAACTTACACAACTTGTCCCGATTTATCGGGAGAGATCACAGAGTTTTCACAGAGGTCCACAGAGGACTTTTGAGACAGCCCCATCTCCGACCGTTGGCTAAAGCCAACCGTAATTTAAAAACTTCAATATTAAATAAAATGGCAACAGAAACAGGAACTAAGGAAAATCCGTGGAAATTAAAAACTCCTCCACTGACATCTGATTACGAAATGTACAAAGATGTTAAAGATGACAAAGAAGTAATTGTATGTATTGTAGGCAAAACAACACTGCTGTACGATTACAGTTGTCTTAAGGATCTTCATGCAATGCTGAAAAAGCACGGAGACTGGATGGAATTAGGAAGTGCCGATGAACAAAAGCCGGCAAAAGATGGAACTGTTGAGGCATGGGGCAGGTCAGAAAAAAATCCGGTTGGCGGCTGGTATGGGCTAAAAAAAGGACTCAGAGGCCGCTTTGGAATGTATGTTCCACCATTAATGGAAAAACTTGGATTAGCAGAAGTAACACACGATGCTAAAGGAAATAAAATGAAGGCAAAGTAAATTAATAAAGGACTATTCCTTTTAAAAGCGGTCAGTTTAAACCTTTTATACGACAACAGGCCATTTAAATGCAGATTGTAACGAAATACGCTGGCCTGTAGCCTGTGATTTACGGGCACCTTCGATGATTTCCAATACGTGCAATGCATGTTCAGATGTAATCAGCAACTCTTTACCAGTAGAAAGATGTTCACAAATTACCGATGCACCTTCCTGCCATACAAAAGTGCCCGAATCAGTCACCGAAATTTCTGACTCAGGGTGCTGTGTTGTTGCGAGTTCCACTCCAAGCGGATACCAATCGTAACCAATCAGGTTCAAAGCACCATCCGATCCGACTATTGAAATAGTAGGCCGGTTCTCTCCCAGGCCTGAATGCCCGGCCGGATTGAAATAATTAAACCCGCACTGGACATGCGAAAGCACTCCGTTCTGATGCTCGAGAAGAATATGGGCATTGTCTTCAGCTTTGACCTGAATAAACCCTTTGTCTTCAACATTACGGGTTGGAGTAATTACATTGAGCATGGCCATAACCGATTTGGCTGGTCCGAGCAAACCGGTAAGTGAAACCATGTTGTAAACCCCTAAATCAGGCATACTACCCCCATCTTCCTCATAGAAAAATGCAGACCATTCCGGTCCCTGATGACCGTAATGTGCGTGAGCTGCGGCTACCCTGCCAAGTTTGCCGGCATTGAGCTGCCGGGCCATAAATGCAAACTGCGGACTGTTGACCATTGCAGGAGCACCCCAAATATGTTTTCCCATTCTTATTGCAAGATCAAACAATTCACGACCTTCTTTATAGGTTGTTGCCATTGGTTTTTCACTCCAGACATATTTTCCGGCCAGAATGGCAATCTTATTCAGCCGGCCATGCTCCTGCATATCGGTGCAGTTTACCATTAAATCGAATTCGGCTCCAGCCATCATCTTATCGATGTGAGGATACCAATTTGGAATATTGAATTTTTTAGCTGCTTTTTCAGCCCTGTCCGGTTTAATGTCGCAGCAACTAACAATCTCGGCATATTGACATTTCCCGAGATGGGGAGCGTAATTACCATTCATTACACTTCCGCAACCGATAATACCGACTTTTACCTTTCGTCCAAGTGGTTTAAAACCGCCTTTCGATTGTGGAGCCTCTGAAAGAGAAGCTATTAAACCTGGGGCAACAACTGCTGCTGCTCCCACTGCTCCTATGTTACCTAAAAAATTCCTTCTTGATAAGTTATTCATTTCCATGCATTTTTTATTAATCCGTTTTGCGTGATTTGTTTATAAATAAGTTCAGGATACTTATGTGTAATTAGTTGATATTTCAGGTGAGTTCACGTACTAATCTTCC
>CAZCQC010000323.1:0-3163 GCA_964500155.1 uncultured Rikenellaceae bacterium
AGAATGACTGTCAGGTTACGCCAAGACAGGATAGGGTATTGCCAAAATGGCGAAATGGTCATCCAACGACCCAGGTTTCCCTGGTATCAAATAAGGTTTTATAGAATTCCATCAAAACAATGCCAGCGGCATTGACCTCCAATAGCCCCGGTGTCGCCCGGGGTAGAGGCAAAACAGTATATCCACCCTGGAGGGGTGGCCTTCAAATTACCACAGTAAAACCTGTGGCAATTCCCATTGATAAAAATCGTAAATGCAATTATTAATAGACAATTGGAAGTCAACCCATCCAGGGTTGGTAATATGTGGGGTATCAATTACCCGGGGAGTGACCCGGGCTATTAGAAGTTGACACCACTGGTGTCATCAATAAATTCCTCATTCAATATTCTTAAGAAAAATAAGTTGATGTCAAATTCTATTATTTCTGCCTGATATAATTCGGAATAAGTGTAACACCCGGATAGCCTATACCTGCAAGCTCAGGATAATATTGAAAAGTTTCTTCCCTGGAATAGAATCCTGTTACGATTACATGATAATAATCGAATTGTTTTACTATTTCAACCGGCAGGTTCAGTTTCGACATGATTCTTTTCTGTGCACGTAATGCCTGAGATTCCTTAATAAATATTGCAACCTGCAGAGCTACAGTTGGTTCTCCTGTAACAGGTTTCTCTGCCATTGAAAGCCGGCCTTGTTTCTCTTCGGTTATTCTTAAGGAAGCATCTGAACGTACAAATGCCTTTTGAATTACCACAGGTTCTCTTTCTGCAGGCTCCATAAAAGGTTGTACCATAACAGGCGCCTGCCAAGCATCTTTAACATCAAGCTGTCCATAGGAAGGCATTAGTTTCTCAATTGCTTCAAGAACCGTCGGGTCAAGAACAGGCTGTTCAGGAGTTTCAAGTCGGTAATAAATACCCTTATTGTCAATTGTAACCTTTTCATCAATCGGAGCTGAGATCTGTTTCCTTAGTCCGATTGCACCGGATCTCAGCTGGAATGCATCTAATTGTAACTGAGCTTTTTCAGCAGGCGATAATGGAACTTCTCTTTCAATCAGGGTTGCTTTAATTCTTGCAAGGGAGTCTTCCCTGGTGATAAGCACCCTTTGCTGTTGTCTGGCCAGCAGATGGATTATCCAGAGTTCCTTGAATCCAAGTTTATTAAGCTTAATAATGTTTTCATCTACCTCTTCACGGGAATTCAGGTCAAGAATACGGACCCTGTAATATTCCCCTTCCATTGTTATCCTGACATCCTTTCCAAGCTCCCTCCTTAGCATTTTCTGGAAGCCTTCAGCGTAGGGTTTACTCTTGAACGCTCCGATCTGAATAGCCCAGCTGTCCTGGGTTATTGTATAGACTTCCTCGGATACTTCATGCAGGATCATGTAAGTCGTATCCTTTTTAATAGCAGGTACTCCTGGTATAACAGGCAACTCCGGAGCAGGAACGCTGACCTTTGTTGTGTCACCCGGAACCAGTTTTAATGCGAAATCCAGGTCTTCAGCCATATCTCCGTCAAGCCCTCCCGCGATAGTGAACTGCCGGGTCTCTGGATCAGAAGTCATATTAAGTTTACGTAACTGGGAGGTATCGATTCGGACCGTATATGTCCCTGATGTGAGACCGAAATAGCTGAAATAACCATCATCTTCAGTAATTGTCTTTCCGGCAGGTTTAAGTCTGCTGTCAAAAAATCTTATTACAATACGACCCTGTCCCTTCTTTTCTCCGTCACTATCAAGAAATACAAATCCTGTGGCTTCACCTGCTATAATTACAGGAATTTCAATGCTCTTCAATATATCAGGATCAACTGCCACATTATAAGTCTCTTTGGTTAATCTCCAGGAGATATTATCAAAACTGTTGGGATCAAGGTCTATGAAACAGCTGGTATAGGGTTCCAATCCAAGTATCCTGATGGTTGTGTCACGATCGTTTCTGACAATTCGTCCTCCATTTGAATGCAGATTGAGACCCTGAGCTTTAGGCTCGCCAGGATCCTTTTTCCCATTGGTATTCAGGTCGAGGAAAGGAATCACTGATATCCCTCCTCTGCCAACATTTGGACGGTTATCGGTTCCAAGGAATTTTGTTTTTCTGTCATGAATAAGACTTCCCCTTGCATATTCAATAAGGCTTGTCTTATTATTGTACTGCCTGACTGCGGTACCTGCCTGGGCAAAAGAGAAGTCATAACGAAATCCTGCTTCTGCCAGCCTGAGGTTATTTCTGAAATTCTGTTCATATGACAGATTCATGAATCCGTTTTTTATAACACGCTTTTCGAGTCTGGCCTTAGCCGAGAACAGCTTGTTCTCGGTAAATCCGTACTGAACCTGAGGCATAAGAATAAAACCCGCCGGAAGTCTTAAAGCCAGGGCCAGATTGCTGTAGAGATAAGGTTTTACATTTTCGACGAAAAGTGCGTAAGTTGTAAGATTGGTGCTAACTCCAAAAACAGATCCTGAGATAAGCCATTCAGCGGTAGTATATTTTGAGGCAGGAAGAACAATCTGATTTACCGAGAATCGCTGGAATGACGAGAATTTGCCAATTTTAAGAGGCATTGACAATGTAGCCTTTCTTTCTTCCCGGTAGTTATAGAATATTGCCTTCTGGTCTTTATCGTATAATGTATAATAAGCGTCGAACTGAAGGTTTGACGGAAGCCTGTAGGAGAGGGTGCCCCTTGTCCTTACCCCCGGTGCATATTCGCCGGAAAGGAGGAGGTTGCTTGTTACCCGGAGGGATGCATTTATATATGGCATGAATGGCTGGGACGTCACGGATGAAAGATATTCAGCACCGCCGCCGAAAGTCAGACTTTTGGTAGCCCCGTAATTAACACTGGCCCTGGAAAACCTGCTTGCAGAGGTGTCTTCAACTATACCGGCGCTTAATGTGTATTCAAAAGTCTTTTCGGGAAGAAAATTATATGGTATTGAAATGTTCTGCTCCCTTGTACGTTCCTCACCCCAGGGGCCGAAGAACTTCAGTCTTACAATTGAGTTGCCATACACAAGGGGGACCTGAAAAGTAAAAAAGCCGGAAGCATCGGCTTTGATGTAATCTACCAGAACACTGTTCACATAAAGCTCGACAATCCAACCGGGTTCTGTTTTATCACTAAGCGTATAAGTCCCGAATGA
>CAZCQC010000324.1:0-6718 GCA_964500155.1 uncultured Rikenellaceae bacterium
ATGCATTAAAAACAATATTCTGCTCCTTTCAGATGAGATACATTCTGATCTTATACTCCCGGGGAATTCCCATACCCCTGTTGCAAAGCTCTCTGAAAAAATTGCAGAAATCACTGTCACCTGCATCGCTCCAAGCAAAACCTTTAACCTGGCAGGCCTCTCAACATCATCTGTGATTATCTCCAATCCTGTTTTAAGAAAGTATTTTAATTCTAAAATTGAGCACCTCCAGATAGGCAATGGGAATATTTTTGGAACAGTTGCATCAATCGCCGCATATTCGGAAGGATCAGAGTGGCTCGATAAACTGATTGAATACCTGAACCGGAACACCTCTTATGTAATTGATTACTGCCGGGAATTTATTCCTGAAATAATACCGGTCAAACCTGAAGCCACATATATGATCTGGCTTGATTGCAGGAAGTTAGGCTTGCCGGGGAAAAAACTTGGAGAATTCTTTGTGAGCAAGGCTAAGGTCGGGATGAATGAAGGTTCATCTTTCGGACCCGGAGGTGATGGATTTATGAGGATGAACATTGCAACAACACATAATAAGGTAATCAGGGCAATGGAAAGTATCCGGAAGGCTATTGAATCATCGTGCTAAAAGTTTTAATATCAGTTAAATGAATAATACATTAAAAGTCCGACTTACGCTCGAAGATGGAACTGTTTACCAGGGCAGGTCATTCGGCGCTCCTTCAGCCGCTGCGGGTGAAGTTGTTTTTAATACAGCAATGACAGGTTATCCCGAAAGTCTCACTGATCCCTCATACAAGGGACAGTTGCTCTGCCTGACCTATCCGCTTGTAGGAAATTACGGGGCGCCAGGGAAAAGCGAGGAAAATGATCTTTTCAATTTCTACGAATCATCGTCTATCCATATCTCGGGTCTGATTGTCTCGGATTATTCATTCGACTATAGTCATTGGAATGCCAGCGAGAGCCTTGATGAATGGTTAAAGAGAAATGGAATACCCGGAATTTTCGGCATAGATACACGGGCACTAACAAAAAGGATCAGGGAAAAAGGAGCAATGCTGGGTAAGCTGGAACCTGAAGGAACTGAAACTGATTTTTATGATCCGAACAGGGATAACCTTGTTGCAGAAGTAAGCACTCATGAAATTAAGAGATACGGTTCGGGTAAATACAGCATAATGCTTGTCGATTGCGGAGTAAAGTATAATATAATAAGGAACCTGCTTAAAAGAGATACAACTATAATCAGGGTACCATGGGATTATGATTATCATAATGATGAGTATGACGGGCTTTTCCTGACAAATGGTCCAGGCGATCCAAAGATGTGCGGCACAACCATAGAGAACATTAAGAGATCTTTTTCAGAAAAAAAGCCCATTTTCGGAATATGTCTGGGGAATCAGCTGATGGCACTGGCTTCAGGTGCCAATACTTATAAACTTAAATACGGACACAGAAGTCACAACCAGCCTGTGATCCAGGTTGGAACAGACAAAGCATATATTACTTCACAAAATCATGGATTTGCTGTTGACAATAAAACTCTTGCCAAAGAGTGGGAACCACTGTTCATAAACATAAATGATAATACAAATGAAGGGATGAGGCACAAATACAAGCCTTTTTTCTCCACCCAGTTCCATCCCGAGGCTTCAGGCGGACCGACGGATACGGATTACCTGTTTGATGAATTCATTGGGAATATTCAAAGGACGATTCAATAGGGACATGCCATGGCAATAGGAACATGCCATGGCATGTCCCTATTACATTTTTATCATTTTCCCAACCAATTCTGCAGATGATTTGCTCCTGAAGCATTTCATCCTTTCTACAAAAATCGCGGTAATCTCCCTGTTGCAAAGGTTGCCAATACTTCCCTCATGAGTGTATTCGGATACTGATGTCTTTGTAAAAATCCCTTTCCCTATCATTTCAGAAACCTTTTTATAAGCGTCCCTGAACGGGATACCCTGCTTTACAAGACGGTTTACCTCTTCAGTGCTGTAAATGTTGTTATACAAGGGATTTTCGGCTATATTCTCATTCAGCTTAACATGATCCAGCATTATTATTGTTATATCTATACATTCATTAATATCGGTGAAAGCATTGAATATCAATTGTTTTAACAGCTGAAGTTCGCGATTGTATCCCAAAGGAAGACCTGAGATCAGATTCGTGATCTGACCCGGAAGTGTCTGGATCAGGTTGGTCCTGCCCCTAATAAGTTCAAAAACATCCGGGTTTCTCTTCTGGGGCATGATGCTCGATCCGGTTACATATTCGTCAGGAAAATCAATAAAACGGAATTCTGAAGTCATAAAAAGACATACATCAGTTGAGAATCTCGACAGTGTCTGAGCCACAGAAGCCAGTGCTGAAGCAATAGCAATTTCAGTTTTTCCGCGGCTGAGACTTGCATATGCTGAATTATACAATAAGTCACCGAACTCAAGGAGATCCGTAGTAAGTCTCCTGTTAAGAGGCAGAGAAGAACCGTATCCTGCTCCTGTCCCGAGCGGGTTACGGTCAATAAGGGCTCTGGCTCCTGCAAGCAATACAATATCATCAGCCAGACATTCGGAATATGAACCAAACCACAATCCGAATGATGATACCATTGCAGGCTGCATATGGGTGTAACCCGGGATCAGGAGCTCTCTGTGCCGTTCACTGAGTGCCTGAAGCTTGTAAAAAAGCCTGCTGATATTTCCGGAGAGATCATCCGTTTCTTTTCTGGTGTAAAGCCGCAGATCAACAAGGACCTGATCGTTTCTGGACCTTCCCGTATGTATCTTTTTTCCTGAATCCCCAAGGATTGAAGTCAGTTCTTTTTCAATCTGTGAGTGAATATCCTCAATCCCTTCCTCAATGACCAGTTCCCCCCTGACAGCCTTTTCAAAGAGAAAGCTGAGAGCATTCAGCAACTCCTTTTTTTCTGTATCATTTATCAGTCCTGCTTCATATAGCATTATTGCATGAGCCATTGAGCCGGCTATGTCCCATTCAGCCAGACAAAGGTCTGTTGTCCTGTCCCTGCCGGAAGTGAACTCAATGACTGAAGGATCAGGAACTGCGGTTTTTTCCCAGAGTTTCATATTGGTTAAAGGTGTTTTCTTGTCCTAAGTAAGCGAAAGATACTGATTCTCCATTAGTGTTTCCTGCTGCTTGCTTCAACAATAGCCCTGTGAGCCATAAGCCTTATTGCATTGATCCTAATAAATCCCTTGCTGTCGGTCTGGTCAAACCCTCCTTCAATATCCATGCTCGAAAGTTCTTTGTTGTAAAGTGACGATGGCGATTCCCGTCCTTCGATAAGGACATTGCCCTTATAAAGACAAAGGTGCACACTTCCGTCAATCAGTTCCTGGCTCTTTTCAATAGCTGCCATAAGAAAATCCATTTCCGGACTAAACCAGAATCCATAATAGATCAGCTCTGAAAACTTAGGTGTAAGCATGTTTCTAAGTCTCATCACCTCTCTGTCCATTGCAATACCTTCTAGGTCCATGTGTGCAATGTGCAGGACTGTTGCCGCAGGAGTTTCATAGACTCCCCTCGATTTAATTCCCACGAACCTGTTCTCCACCATATCGAGCAGACCTATTCCGTTCTTCCCGGCAATCGCATTTAGATATGTATACATTTCATATGAATCCTCTTTTACTGTCCCATCCTCTTTATTTATAAGTTTTACCGGGATGCCGTTCTTAAAATGAATTGCTATTCTGGTCTCCCTGTCGGGAGCATCCTGCGGCAATACCATTTTCTCAAGAATGCTTTTCTGAGCCATATACATAGGATCCTCCAGGATACCTGCTTCATGGCTTATATGCATCAGGTTATCATCTTCACTGTAGGGTTTGTCGATGCTGGCCTTTACAGGGATTTTCTTTTCAGCAGCATACTTAAGAAGATCTGTCCTTCCCTTGAATTTTTCCAGAAATTCCCTGTCCTTCCATGGTGAAATAACTTTGATGTCTGGTTTCAGGGCGTAATAGCATAGCTCAAATCTTACCTGGTCGTTACCTTTTCCTGTCGCCCCATGAGCAACAGCGTTTGCCTTTTCGCTCACCGCCACTTCAATCTGCTTTTTGGCAATAAGAGGCCTTGCCAGGGCCGTTCCGAGAAGATACCTGCCTTCATAAATGGCATTCCCCATTATTGCCTTAAGGACATATTTTTCAATAAATTCCCTCTTCAGATCGGCAATGATTACCTTTGAAGCACCAAGCAGCAGCGCTTTCTTTCTGCACTCCTCGAAATCATCTGCCTGGCCGACATCCGCAACAAAAGCGATTACCTCATAATCCTTTTCTATCAGCCATTTAAGAATAACGGATGTATCCAGACCGCCACTGTAGGCGAGAATAATTTTGTCTTTCATTTTTGTTTTATTTATGGTTTTTAAGTAAATTCCTTTCTGTTTTTGCTTTGTTCATGCCTTCACCTTTAATAAGCATATGCAGCCCCGGCATGATCAGTTCCAGGCATGAATGGATCTGGGCGAGGGTTATTCCGTTACGAGGTATTATCAGGATTGTATCGTCACCGGCAATGGTACCGGCTATTTCGTACCTGCCTGCATTGTCAATAAAATAAGCAGTGGCATTTGCATTTCCCGGTATAGTTCTTATTACCATAAGACCCTTTGCTTCAACTATTTCACGGATAACTGTTATAATGTTCATTCCCGATCCAGTTTCGAATGGGACTATTTTTTTACCGGCGAGTGCATATTTGTAATTCCCTGATCCGTCGGGGATGCGGCTTACTCCAAGTTGCCTTAAATTGCGGGATAAAGTAGCCTGTGTACAGATTATCCCTTTCCCTTTCAGTTTCTTAAGCAAGGCTTCCTGCGATGAGATCTTTTCGACCTCAATGATTTTTTCAATTGCAAGAAGTCTTTTTGTTTTTTGCATATATATTCATTATTTTTGCAAATATATACAATATTTTTAATTGTATCTTAGATTTGAAAAAATGTTATATTTTTGGGAACTAAAATGTGCCAATGAAAGATGATATAAGGAAGGTAATAATCCTTGGTTCGGGAGCACTTAAGATCGGAGAGGCTGGTGAATTTGACTACTCCGGGTCACAGGCACTCAAGGCATTAAGGGAGGAAGGTATAAAAACAGTTCTCATCAATCCAAACATAGCTACAGTACAGACTTCAGAGGAGCTTGCAGAAAAAATCTATTTTCTTCCCGTCACGCCTTATTTTGTTGAAAAGGTTATCGCAAAGGAATCACCCGACGGAATTCTTCTCTCTTTCGGTGGACAGACCGCACTGAACTGCGGAACAGAATTATACAGAAATGGCATTTTCGAAAAATATAATGTTAAGGTATTAGGGACACCCGTTGAAGCAATCATTGACACCGAGGACCGCGAGCTTTTCGTAAGAAAGCTTGACGGGATCAATGTTAAGACGCCCAGGAGTATTGCGGTTCAGGGAATTGAAGATGCTGTTGCGGCTGCCGGCAAGCTTGGATATCCCGTGATTATCAGGGCAGCATTTACACTTGGTGGTCAAGGAAGCGGCTTTGCAGCCAATAATGAAGAACTTCGTACCCTCGCTTTGAAAGCATTTTCATACACCAGCCAGATACTTATAGAGGAATCCCTGAAAGGCTGGAAAGAAGTTGAATATGAAGTTGTCAGGGATAAATATGATAACTGCATTACCGTATGCAATATGGAGAACTTCGATCCGCTTGGAATTCATACAGGCGAAAGCATAGTTGTTGCTCCATCCCAGACTCTGACAAACAGCGAATATCATAAGCTAAGGGAACTCTCAATAAAAATTATCAGACATATAGGAATTGTAGGTGAATGCAATGTTCAGTATGCCCTGTCGCCTGCATCGGAGGATTACAGGGTAATTGAGGTCAATGCCCGCCTTTCACGTTCAAGTGCACTGGCATCCAAGGCAACCGGATATCCCCTTGCCTTTATAGCCGCCAAGCTTGGAATCGGCTATGGTCTGCACGAGCTCAAAAATTCTGTTACAAAGAATACAACTGCATGCTTCGAACCTGCTCTCGATTACATCGTATGCAAGATCCCCCGGTGGGATCTGAATAAATTCAAGGGAGTCTCACACCTCATCGGAAGCAGTATGAAAAGTGTCGGTGAGGTGATGGCAATAGGCAGATCATTTGAAGAGGTGATCCAGAAAGCTCTCAGGATGATCGGGCAGGGAATGCATGGATTTACAGGCAACCTCAAACTTGATTTCGGTGACATCGAAAAGGAGCTTGCAGAGCCAACCGACATGAGGATCTTCGTAATTGCAGAGGCTCTTGAAAAGGGGATATCTGTCGACAGGATATATGAACTTACAAAAATTGACAAATGGTTCCTTTATAAGCTAAAAAACATAATCTGCATCAAAAATGAACTTTGCCAGTACGATAATCTTGAATCAGTTCCGGAAGAGCTGCTTTCCCAGTCTAAAATTTATGGATTCAGCGACTTTCAGATAGCACGGCATGTTATAAAATCTTCTCCTTCAAATATAAACCGCGACCTGTTAAAGGTAAGGGAGTACAGGAAAAAAATTGGCCTCGTCCCCTGGGTTAAACAGATTGACACTCTCGCAGCTGAATACCCTGCAGTAACTAATTACCTCTACCTGACATACGGCGGTTCAGAGCATGACATAACTTTCGATAATGATAAAAAATCAATTGTTGTGCTGGGATCAGGTGCTTACAGG
>CAZCQC010000325.1:0-9600 GCA_964500155.1 uncultured Rikenellaceae bacterium
CCGTAAAAAGTTTCATATAATTTGTATTAAAAGTTTAATTAACCCACCCCCTGCCCCCCGCCGAAGCAATCTTTATCATCACATCCCCCTGCCCCCTTCAAAGGGGGATTTTACCTCTGTCCGGTTATGCCTTACTTTCAACTCTCATCGATCGTTTCAGTAAGTTTTTTCACAACCCTGAACTGCTGGAAGAATTCCTTTGCGATAACTCTTAACAACGTATAAACCGGGACAGCCAGCAACATCCCGAGTAATCCTGCAATCCCGCCACCAATAATAATTACAAGGAAGATCTCAAGCGGATGCGATTTGACGCTTTTAGAATATATTACAGGAACAAGAATGTTGTTATCAATGAAATTCACAACAACGAATACCCCTGCAAGTTTTATTATCACTGGCAGCAGTTCATTATATGAACCGGTGGCGAGGGTTGATGTAACACCCAGTATTATTCCGATTGCAGAACCTATTATCGGTCCAAGGTATGGGATAATATTCATGATCCCTCCGAAAAACCCAATGAGGAGTGCGTTTTTTACGCCAAATATCAGGAGTCCTATTGTAATCAGCGACATAACTCCGATCAGCTCCAGCACAACTCCAATATAGTAACGGATAAGCAGGTTTTTGGATTCGGCCACCACTTTACGGGTTGCAAGATGATGTTTCGTAGGAACAAAAAGAAGAAGACCTTCCTCGAACATATTTTCATCTTTCAGAAAAAAGAAAGCTATAAAAAGGATGGAGAACAATCCTATAAAAATATTTCCTGCAACACTTATGAAATTGCCGAGAAGGGATCCCACGCTTCCCAGATTAACCAATGTTTTGGCTTTATCCACAAGAAAATCCTGGATTGTCTGTCCTGCAGGGATAGCTCCCAGCAGATGAAGTTTCTCATCCAGCCATTGCAGAGGCCCCTGCAGGTTCTGTGCAATCTGGCCAACATCGATCCTGGATATAGTCTCTGCCTGGTTGATTATGAGAGGTACGAAAATAGCTATCAATCCAAGTAAGACCAGTACAATTACAAAAAGAGATAATAATGCACTCAGAAAATGGGGCATCCTGATCTTTTTTATATGGACTCTGTCAAAAAACCGTACCAGCGGTTGGCCCATAAATGATAGAACTGCCGCAATCATAACCCAGGCAATTATATAAGAGAAACGCCAGATCATATATCCTATGATCGCAAGGAATAGTATATAACCGGTATATTTTAAAACCTGTTTCATTGGTGCTTGTGTTTATCAGAATATAAAAATAAGAAATATTTCGCCCCTAAATCCCCTGAAGGGGACTTAATGACAATCAATATTTAGCCCCCTTTAGAGCCTGTCCCGATCTATCGGGAGGGTTGGGGGCAGAAAAGACGGGCGTTTTCTGTATTTCAGAAAAAAAATCAGCATCAGTATTGCTGAAATTCCTGCTGTTGCAGCCCCGAAATAGAATGGGACCGATGAATTGACATTGTCATAAAGAGATCCCGCGATCAGACTGGCAGGCAGTAGTGTAACTCCCAGAAGTGCATTGTAAATACCCAAGCCTGTACCTTTCTTATTATTGCCGATCATATCTGAAATAAATGCTTTCTGGATGCCATCTGTTGCAGCTGAATACAATCCGTAAAGTGCAAAAAGTGCAATAATTGCGCTCATACTTGTTGTTACCCCAAACCCATAATAAACAACAGCATAAATCAGGAATCCAACTATAAGGATCTTCTCCTTTCCGACTCTGTCAGCAAGCGAACCGACCGGAATCGAAGCAAAGACAGAAACGACATTTGTGACCAGGTAGACCAGGGGTATCAGGGCAACTTTCACACCCACATCATTTGCCTTTACCATCAGCAGAGCATCGGTTGAATTACCAAGGGTAAAAACAAACACTATAATCAGAAAGAAATAAAACTTTGCAGGAAAATCCTTAAAGTGAAATTTTGCGAACAATTCATCCCTGTTCTTTCTGGCTTCCTTTATCCCCAATATCAGTACCATAATAGCCAGAATGGCAGGTATGCCAGCGACAAGAAATATCATTCTGTAGTTTCCGGGAATTGATGACAACATTGCAAATGCGACCAATGGACCGACTATCGCACCACTATTATCCATTGCTTTCTGCAATCCGAAGCTTCTTCCACTGTCTCCATCAGTTATCGACCCGGCGATCAGACTGTCACGCGGGGCCGTTCTGATGCCTTTACCAAACCGTTCAATAAATCTCAGAACCAGTATCTGAATCGGAGATACAACAAAAGTATATAATGGAATAATCAACGCTGACAGGCCATATCCTATCAGCATGAATGGTTTGTTCTTACCGATCTTATCGCTCCAGAAACCTGACAACACCTTAACAAGTGCCGCCGTACTTTCGGCAATGCCCTCAATTAATGCCAGACTGGTTTTTGATGCACCTATTGACATCAGAAACATCGGCATAACCGAATAGACCATCTTTACAGATGTGTCCGTCAGGAAACTGGTGAGGCCAGTAAATATAATATTCCTGTTAAATCCGAAAATTCCTTCTCCTTTTTTCTCTTTATTTGATCCTTTCATCCCTGGTAGTATTGATCCTGAATAATTTGAAAATATCGACCACCAGAATTGGAATAAGTGACATTAATGCTACAGCAAGCCAATGATTACCATCGAGTTCTGTCAGACTGAAAGCATTGCGGATCGGAGGGATGAGAAGCACCATCAGAGCGAGAGCAGCAGAAACGGCAATTGCAAATATGAGCGGAATATTCTTAAACGGACTGATTGCCAGCGATGACCTGGTATTTGAGTGCAGGTTACGAACATGAGCAAGCTGTGCAAACATCAGCGTTGCAAAAGCCATTGTCTGTCCAAGAGCCACACCCTGCTCCCGCAAGCCAATAATGAAGGCTGCCAGGGGGATTGCACCAATCATTATGCCCTGATACATTATACGCCAGATCATCCCGTTTGTCATAAAACCCTTCTTTGAATTCCTGGGATTCCTGTTCATAATCCCTTTTTCAGCCGGATCAACACTTAATGCAAGCGCCGGAAGGCTATCGGTGACAAGGTTCACCCAGAGAATATGTATGGGCAGAAGGGGAGTGCCAAGGTTAAAGATTGATGTTATAAGTAAAAGAAATATCTCACCAATATTTGTCGAGAGGAGAAACTGAATAGCCTTGAGGATATTGTCATAGATCCTTCTTCCTTCCTCAACCGCCGACACAATCGTTGCAAAATTGTCATCGGTAAGTACCATATCGGCTGCACCTTTCGCAACATCAGTACCAACTATACCCATCGCGGCCCCGATATCAGCAACCTTAAGCGCCGGAGCATCATTAACACCGTCTCCCGTCATGGCCACTACCTCACCATGACCCTGCCAGGCCTTTACAATACGGACTTTGTGCTCAGGAGCCACTCTGGCATAAACCGCATACTTTGAAACATTGTCCGCAAACTCCTCATCACTGAGTTTTGCAAGTTCAGCCCCGGTAATTGCGGTATCCCCTTCCCTGAAGATGCCTATCTCACGGGCAATTGCCATTGCAGTGCTTTTGTGATCACCAGTTATCATCACTGGCCTGATCCCTGCTGTATTGCATCTGGCGACGGCTTCAATAACCTCTGGTCGTGCCGGGTCAATCATTCCCAGCATACCAATAAAGATAAGGCCGTTCTCAAGATCGCCTATCAGAATATTCTGTGGAGCATCAGGCAGATCCTTATAAGCCATTGCAAGAACGCGTAATGCCGAATTGGCCATTGTCTCATTTGCCAGCAGTATTAGCTTTTTATCATCATCTACTATTGGTCTTATCTCGCCGTGGATTATAATTTTGTCGCAAACACTGAGAACCTCATCAAGTCCGCCTTTAACATTTATACGGGTGCTTGATTCGGACATTCTGTTGACAGTTGTCATACGTTTCCTTTCTGAGTCAAACGGGATTTCTGCGATCCTTGGAAACTTCTTTTCAACATCATCTTTGTACTTGCCATACAGAACTCCAAAATCCAGAAGGGCTGTCTCTGTGGGATCGCCCGTAAACTCGAACCTGCCGGCATTATTGTTCCTCACCTGTGCATCGGCACACAGTACAGCTATGGCGAGGAGCCTGTTCTCCTCCTTATTCAGTACAGTAGCAGGTGCAGCCCTGTTTATTACATCCTTTTTATGATTTACATAGGCTTCAACGACTGTCATTTTGTTCTGGGTAAGTGTTCCTGTTTTATCAGAACATATTACAGTTGCACTACCAAGAGTTTCAACCGAAGGGAGTGTACGGATTATCGCATTTCTCTTGACCATACGCTGTACACCGATTGCCAGGACAACTGTAGAAACTGCCGGAAGGCCCTCAGGAATTGCAGCAACGGCCAGACTTACAGCGGTCATGAACATGCTCATGACTGAATTGCCATAAAGAACTCCCACAATGAAGATCAGAGCACATATTATCAGAGCTGCAGTTCCAAGAAGCTTTCCCAGCTGTTCAAGGCGTTTACTCATAGGTGTTTCAGTTTCAACAGCCTCCTGAAGCAGATTAGCTATTTTCCCAACTTCGGATCTCATACCTGTTGCTATTACAACACCACGTCCGCGCCCATAGGTCACCATACCGCTCGAAAAGGCCATGTTTATCTGGTCACCAAGCGCAACGTCTTCTTCTGACAGTGTGTCGGTATGCTTTTCGACAGGTACAGATTCTCCTGTCAGCGCTGATTCCTGTATTTTAAGATTGACTGCCTCAGTCAGCCGTAGATCCGCAGGAATTATGGCACCGGTTTCAAGAATAATAATATCTCCCGGGACGAGCTCTCTTGTCAGGACCTCTTTTATAACTCCGTCGCGAAGTACCTTGGTTAGAGGCGCAGCCAGGTTTTTCAGAGCCTCAAGTGAAGTTTCGGCTTTACGCTCCTGGAAAGCTCCGACAAAAGCATTCACCACCAGAATACCCAATATTACATATGTATCAAGCAATCCTTCTCCTTCCATTACACCTACCACTCCTGATACTACAGCTGCAATAAGCAGAATGATTATCATAAAACTTTTAAACTGCTCAAGGAACATCATAACAAAGCTCTTTCTCCTTTTTGAAACAAGCTGGTTATATCCATATTCCACAAGCCTTCGTTTTACCTCATCTGTACTCAATCCTGTGATGGAATCTGATTTAAGGCTGGAAATTATTTCGCTGAATTCCCGGTTATAAAATTGTATCATAAACTAATGTCGTATTTACAATTGCATTGGTCCACGCAAAATTAGTGTTTTATTTTTCCGGTAAATATAGTTAGATCAATCTAACAAAATATGATTATGTTCATAAGAAAGGCTATGGCAAAGACCCGGGCTTTCCCGAAAGCCAATAATCACCTGACTGTCTTTTTCAGAAAATACTATTTTATCTCATTCTTATCTATTCCATCAGCTTTCTTCAGCAGGTTCCGGGTGTCGGAAACATTGCTGATAAAGAGTATTGTTTCTATAAGTGCTGCGGAAAACTTCAATGAGTCAGGCAAAAGAACTTCTGCCACCATAATTGAGGAAACAATGATTCTTACTTCAGTTGGACCGAATATTCCGGAATCGATTGAGTATTTTCCGGTGATCTTAAATCTCATCAATGCAATGATCAACTCCCACCCGTACATTACCACAAACCCATAACCCAGAAGTTCCCATACTCCTTCGACGTAAACTACAAATCCGCATCCGATAAGGATGATGCTTATCCAGTCAAATGTAATGTCAAGTGCAAATCCATAGAGTTTTCTTGGTTTATTCCTGAAGTATGCTATTCTCCCATCAAGCGAGTCGCCAAACCAGCTTATTGTGAACCCTAATACTCCAAGTAAAAGATAATTCCTGTTTAAATAAGTTGCCAGGATGAAGCTGGCAAAGACCAGGAGACTTCCGAAAAAACCAACAGCAGTAAGCATATTGGAACTGATCCGGGAAGGAATATGCTGAACAAGAAAAACAAGTGCTTTTTGTTCTTGTTTCCTTAGCAGATTGGTCCTTGTCCTGTCCTGTGAAATTGAATTCAGTACATCACTGAATTTTAGTGACGGATCAGATTTCTTTTGGTCATTATTGATAAGCATCAGAGTATTATTTACTAAAATTTATTTCAGTATTAATCTACATCCCAGGTAATTTCAAAATAGTCGAGGGTATAAACAAGTCAGGGATTGGCATTTCATATACGGCTTTTCGTAAAAAGGTGCCCAGGGATTCACAGTCAGAATAGTGTTCCTGCTCTCTTACTGATATTATATTACCTATACCGATACGCGGATTCTGCTTGGTTTTGTTGAACACTTCAGAGGGCAGCCTTAATGATCGGACTCTCCAGTTAATCAATCCAAGAAAGTAGAAAAATGCAGAATTGGTATCGAAAAAGCGAACCGGTAAAACAGGAACTTTTACAGATCTGATCAAATGGATAACACTTGTTTGCCATTTGCGGTCCCTTATTATCAAGTCTTTTAAACTGAAATCAGAAACGGCTCCTGAAGGGAAAAATCCCATCGGATGACCACCATGCAGATGAGACAATGTTTCACGGATAGCGTTAAGATTTGTTCCGGTAACCCCATTCTTTTTATTACCGGTAGGATTAACTGAAATAAAATTCTGTTTCAACGTTTTCACACGGGAGATGACATTATTGACCATGAATTTATAATCAGCTCTTATGCCCGCAAAAAGGTCAACCAGAATAATTCCATCCAATCCGCCGTAAGGATGATTTGAGACTGTGATAAAGGCTCCTTCAGGCAACATTTTTAATCTTTCGGAATAGCCTACTACATAATTCACGCTTAAATCATTTAACAACCTTGATGTAAATTCAGCTCCCGAATAATCGAAAGAGCGTTCATATACCCGGTTAACCTTATCAATTGCACAAAACCGCATTATAAATTCAGCAAACCCGTGTCCAATCTTCCCTTTGAAAAAGGAAGAAATACTTTCGAAATCATTCATATCAACCACTTTCATGTCGGAACTCCAAATTTGGGGTTTTTATTAAACCTTTTTGCTAAAGGAATAAACAGTTCTTTTTAAAACTGATTTACAATTTTTTTTAGCAGTTCAGTCAGTATTTCTGTTTCTGTAACATTTAATCCCAACCGGATTTTTTCAGCCATCTTTTCATGAGCAATTTCACGCATGGCATTGATTTTTGCTCCCTTCTTATCGATATGCAGGTGCATCACCCTTCTGTCCTCATCCGACTTGACCCTCTTTATATAACCTTTTTCTGCAAGCTTATCAACAAGTACTGTCACGGTCGGTTTTGTAAGGTCAAGCTCCCTTGCAACTTCACTGAGGGTGGGATTCTTCATTTTGACCATTACCTTAAGATAGTTGAGCTGCTTTTGTGTCAGATCACTGAAATCATACTGATCAAGAGTCTCCTCAAGAATTTTTTCAATAAGATCAGACAGGTAAGTAATTGTTTCCTTAAGATTTGACATACTCTTCATTTTTAGCCATTCCCGTCCGGGCTTCTTTTATATTGTAAATATAGTTAGAGACATCTAATCTTATACCTTGTACGCGACTTTTTTACTCTTTTCCAATAAGCCCAAATCCGCTACCGGTTTAAACTGGTACGAACTAGGTCATTTCGGCATTTTTATCGAGCTGAACTTATGCCGGATCAGATTAGAGTTGGCAGGTAAAATTGTATTCTCCCGAACCAGTTTCTAAAAATGTTCTGCTTCCGGAGCTCCTAAGGACTTTTATGTTTTCACAAGTTCTCACCGGGATACCGTTTTCATTTATCTTGTCAGGATCAATCTGGGGCAGTTCAATTGTTGCCCTGCAGTTTGCAGGGATCCTTACAGTAAGCGAGAAAACATTACCCGTGATTTTCCAGGAACTGGAGATTTCACCATGGACAGACTCAATTACCGCGTCGGCCCAGGTAATGTCGCCGACAATTTCGGGGGCAATAAGGATGTGGTCAAACGCATATGATTCTTTCATCTGGCGGATGCCTCCGATACCACTGAAAAACCATTCCATCAGGTGTCCAAGCATCATATGGTTGTTTGAAACATTCCTTAGTCCGGCCCACGATTCTGTAAGCGATGTCGCTCCTTTTGAAAGCTGGTATCCATAACCGGGCACATCTGTCCTTGAATTCATATCGAAAATCAGTTGAGAATAACCCTCCTGCTCAAGTACCCTTAAAAGATACCGGTATCCTACATCCCCTGCAGTAAGGGCATTTTTGTTTTCTCTTATCGAACCGACAAGATTGGCTGTAACCTTATTTCTTAAACTGTCATCAACCATTCCGAAAAAAAGCGGCATTGAATATGCCGTCTGGCTTCCTGTAGAATAAACTTTCGTCTGCGGATTAAAGAATTCTTTATTGAAAGATTTACGTATCTCTTCTGACAGGTTTCTAAAAAGTGTGGCATCCTCATTTTCGCCGATCAGCCCGGCCATCTCAGCCAGCAGTTTTGCATCATAGAAAAAAACTGATGTTGCAGTTAAAGCCCTGGGAGTAAGCTGGGCTTCTCCCGGAAATTTCGGACCTAAATCATACCAGTCACCAAGGCCGTGCGAAAGGATATATTTTTCCGACATACTTTCAAGGTAATTCAGGTATCTTTTCATCATCGGGTAAGCTTTTTTAACGGCACCAATATCTCCATACCATTTGAACATATCCCATGGAACCAGGATACAGGCGCTACCCCATTCGGGTGAGTCCCTGAACCCACCCAGGAACGGAACATATTCCGGTGCAATATCCGGGACAAGCCCGTTTTCGAGCTGAGCTTCAGTCATGTCGTCAATGATCTTATTATACAGATTATGGATGTCAAAGTTGTATCTGATCGAGTTTCCCATCAGATGTGTCTGTTCAAGCCATCCGAGCTTTTCCCTGTGCGGACAGTCGGTCGCAACACTTGCAATATTGCTTTTTATGGACCAGTTTATCAACTTGTAAATTGAATTGAAAAGCTCATTCGAACATCTGAAATTACCTGCAGAAGGGGAGGAATTTCTTGTATGAAGAAGCTGCAATCGGGTTATTACCGGCAGATTATCCGGATTAGGTTTACCCGCGGGCCTGGCCCCTTTAACCTCAACGTATCTGAATCCGTAATAACTGAACCGTGGAACCCAGATCTCTTCATTATCCCCATTTAGCGTATAGGTTAAATAATAGGGTTCACCACTCGCCTTTTGAGTAACTGTGGTGTCATCATTTATAAGTTCGCCGGGAAAGAGCCGTACAACCTGCCCTTTTTTTCCCCGGACTTTCAGCCTGACGATCCCGGAGGCATTTTGATTAAAATCATAGACACAGATGCTATCATTCCTGCAGGTTATATCTATGGGATCAAATACTTCCATGATTTTAAGGGGATGATCCAACTCGGGCATAAGTTCCCCGGAAGGCTCAATGACTTCGAGGCATTCTTTCCATATTTTACCACTAAATCCCACTTTTTGCCACATTTCCTGTTCAAGACGGGCATCATAATCTTCTCCTCCATAGATGCTGGCAAATGTAATTGGTGAGGGAGAAGTCTTCCAGGTCCTGTCACTGACAAT
>CAZCQC010000326.1:0-6248 GCA_964500155.1 uncultured Rikenellaceae bacterium
CCCAAATGAAGCATTAAAATTCGTAAATCAGCTGCTGGATATTGATGATGAATTGCCGCAAGCCTATTATATGTTGGGTTATCTTTATGATGCTTTGCAAAAATATGACAAAGTGATTCCTCCTTTGGAAAAATCATTGGAGATATTTGACCGATGGAATGTAAAACCAATGTGGATCGCAAATTACTACTATCTCGGTGTTGCTTATCATAAAACAGGACAGTACAGGAAAGAAAAAAGACTTTATATGAAAGCAGAACAGGATTTTCCGGATGATTTTGATATAATATCCATGCAGGCAACTCTGTCATTAACGGAAGGAGATACAGTTTCAGCAAACGATTATATTGGAAAATTAACGGCTATTGCTAAAGAACTTTCATTTCCTGAGGTAAATCTGGCTACAATTATGGCTTCTCTTTTTTCAAATGCAGGCATTTTGAATAAAGAAGAGGAATATTATCGGAAAGCTCTTTCATTAGAACCCGAGAATGGATGGATTTTGAATAATCTTGCTTATTTCCTGATTGATAAGGATCGGAATGTTAATGAAGGAATGGAACTCGTTGAAAAAGCATTAAAATCGGAACCTGAAAACTTTTACTTTTTGGCTTGTAAAGGTTGGGGATTATATAAGCAGGGTAAAAACAGGGAGGCTTTCGAGTTCCTGAATAAAAGCTGGGAATTAAAACCTGTCTATGACCACACGACATATCTGCATCTCGAGGAAGTAAAAAAGGTTGTTGCAAGTCAAAAGAGTAATTGACTTTTCCCTGCCAGGAGGTTAGTCCGGTTGTCGATGGTCTTTTAATGATCCACAAGATTATCTCGCGGGGAATAACAATTTCCCTTCGGAAGTGTAAATCGTACCCCGGGAAGCTTGGAAAGGGCAGTGGAAGCCTATGAGTCAGTTTCTTCTTTTGATCGTGGTTGAACCATCATAATGCCAGAATTTCCATTTATGGTGGAGGCCTGCTTTTACCCACAAAAAGAAGCAAGGCTTATTTAATATCCCCAAAGGCTATAGGAAGCGGAACAACGTTTTTTACAGGTTTTGAACTCTTCAAATATGTAAAAACTGCTTTAATATCCTCATCATTTATAGTTGTAAAATTGGTCCATGGCATCGGAGGAAGTAATGTACGGTTAACTGCAATGCCTTTGTATTTCCCCTCTTTTAATGCGCGCTTGAAATTTTCTTCCGTCCAGTTACCAATTCCGGTTTGATCAGAAGTGAGATTTGCAGCAAAGGAAATACCCCACATCCCGGCAGCAGCGGTAAAGTCCTCATTCAGCATTACCCATCCGCTTTTAAGTATATCTGTATCTGTTTTTTTCAATTTCCTGTCAGCCGGATAACCCGATAGCAATACTTCAGTTTTGACAACAGGTCCCTGAGGTCCTATTTCTTTTGGTGAATGACAGTCATTACAACCCATAATTTTTACGAGGTATTCCCCCCTTTGAATAATTTGTTCCTGTGTTGGCTCAACAACTTCGGAAGAAACAGATTTCTGATTGTTCCTGCAGGTTGCCAAAAAGATAGCAGAAACCATCAGGAACACTGCTGAAAATCTTTTTGCATTTTTCATAAGATTATTTATTTATGTGTTAATTGTAAAACCAACATAAAACTAAAAAATTATTAATTCAATAACAACCTTTTTGATTCCAGGACATACCACTGTTATGACCCAGTCACCGTTTGCCAGTCTCCCACTTATAGAACCTGCTGATGGATTATTTTATAGTTGTTACAGGAAGGGAATTCATTAATAATGACACTGCAGTTGAACACCCAAAAGCCGATTTGGGTTTTGTTTCGCTTGTTCTTGTTGCCCATTTTGTTTGAATCAGGTCCTGCGAATTCCTGTTGTTGTAAGCTACCTTCGTGTTTAATTGCAGCCATTCGACCAGTTCAGTTTTATTTAATTCATTTGTATACATACGGGCATAACGGGCAAAAATCCCCTTGAAGCCCGGTAGATCATTGCCATTATCCTCATTATTCATCACCTTTCCTTTGTACATTTCATCTCTTATATAGAGTGCGATTTTTTGTGCTTCTGACAGATAGCTGGCTTCTTTCGTGTATTTGTAAAGCATTGTTGCAGCACCCAGATAAGTTCCCTGATTATAGGTTGAACTCCAGGTACTGATCTTAAGTTGTCCTGTTTTTTTATCCAGATCAACATTGTCATTTATTTTACCGGTTGCTGCATCAAACAGGTATAATTTCGACCATGTATAAAGTGAAATTGCCTTATTGTAATATGTACTGTCGCCTGTGGCCTGTGCAAGATAACAGCATGCCACCATTGAAGGACCGTTTATACAGGCATTTTTGGTAGTTTTGGTATGATACCACAGCATCCCGCCCCCGTATGAATAGTTAAATGCTCTATCGTACATTTTATCAAACTGCTCCTTTGCCTTTTCACGGTACGATATTTTACCGGTTAATAAATAACCTCTCACACTAACAAGCACCATCCATGCTATATCGTCGTTATACTTGTTATCCTGCCAGTCAGCTCCGTTCTTTAAAATGAAGTTTTTATACATCGCCTCAAACATGGTAATGTACTTAGGATCTTTTGTAACATCGTAAGCATCCAGAACAATTTCCATCATTTCGGCATTATCCCAGAAAAATCCTTTGACTGATTCCATATTGTAACCTGTAAACCATGCAGCAAATACTTTGTCAGCAATCAGGGGTGGCGATGTATCTTCCCCGGTGATCTCTTTCTGAAATATCCATTTCTGTTGATCTGAAGTGGACGATTTAGCAAGATCAACCTTAGCACCATCGACAATATCGCCGGACTGAAGATTGAGAGAAAAGGCCTGATCAGCAGCAGGTTTTAGAGAGAATGATCCCTGTCCTGATTTCTTAATTGTCCATTTAATGCCGTCATTGCTGGTGTCAGAAAATTGATCAACTATTACCGAATCAGAAGGTGATGCAACTATATGCAGAAATTTTCCGCTTGCAACATTTGTAATTGTGTAAACACTGTTTCCTGCATGTGTCACTATCCATCTCTGGGCATCCGATTTTGTGTCTGTCCAGCAATCGATATAGGCGCTATTGTCCAATGAAGCATTACTTACATTCAATAACTTATTGCTCAGCTTTGATTTCAGAGTATAGATGGCGCCGGAGGTTATACCAGATGTCTGACCAAATCCAGCCTTTGCATTTACAATGAAAAAAAACAGTAAAAAAATTCGAAAATAGAATGATTTCATTTTTATTGAAATTTGATTATCTATTAAGTTCTGCTAATATAATTACATATGGATAACAATCAAAAGGTTCACATTTTGTTACAACTTCCGATTTTTGCATATTGGCAATTTTCTCTTAAATTTGAATAGTCCATTTGGGGATTTAGCTCAGTTGGCCAGAGCGTGTGACTCGCAGTCACAAGGTCGGGGGTTCGACTCCCCCCATCTCCACTCTTTTTCGTAAGTTGTAGAATCAAATCTATGAAAGCATTAAAGTGGATTGCATATATCTCTGCCGGAATTGGGGCAATATTAACTCTGACCGGAGTATTTTCTGCAATAACTCTTAAACACAGACTTGATGCCTTATATATTGTAAGCTACTTCCTTGGCGCCAACTGTTTTTTTCTTATTACTACCGTTATTCTTCTTTTTATCCATACAAATCAGCATTATAAAGAATGACTCTTCATCACCCCAGAAAAGGTTTTATGATATGCCGGGCGTGGGGTAAAAGGGTCCAAGTCATCAGTGATTCATTTGCTCGTCAAATGCCAGAAGCCGCAAACAGTGCATTTATAGGCTGACAATTCTGTTACATATTTTGTCTTCTGAAGATAATCGATGGCTTCTTTCGCCTCAACCAATGAATTATACATTGTCTTTTTACAAGGTGATTCAACAGGATAAGTCTTTCTGATACGGCCAGGTGTATATTTCATTTCAACAAGAGTTTTTCAAACCACATAGTTAAATATAAATATTTGTGAAATATCTGGAAAAACCTGGTTTATTATGTATATCCGGTCCGACATGGGAATAAATGAGATAAATAATTTTTTTGCACAACTTGGTATAAATTTTGCGGCTCTTACAGGTAATATCCTAACCTATATTGATTAGAACCCTCCAATGAAACCCGTATTATATAAACTGATATTGTTTCTGACAGCTTTCATCCTGCTTTCATCCTGTGACAAAACAGAAATCATCGGGCCGCGACCATCGTTTCCCGTACATAACAGAAATGTCAAGCCCCGTACACCCCTGACCCTTGGTACAATAAGAGGTTACTTCGGTGATGATTACAGGATATTTACCGACCATATCGAAAAGGTGCAGCCAATCGACAGCTTCTCAAATTGTTATTTCTACGGCAAATGCAACAATTTTGACCTGAAGCAGATCAACCTGATCAGATGTGATGAAAAATATGTCGCCGCAATATATATAAATGGATTGTCTCCTGATTCATTACCTGCCGGACTTCCTGTTACCCAGCAATTCGGAAAGTCAGCCGAAATACAGTTTTACGAATTCGCAAACTGGAACAGTACTTCACCTGGGCATTACTGGCAGAATAATTTCTACGGTGTAAACGTATTAATCACCGATAATACAGATGATGTCCTTACAGGAACCTTTGAGGGACTTCTTGGATCTTCATCGGGAAGTATTTTGGTCAGGGAAGGTGAGTTTAAAATTAAAATCTTCAGGAAATACATGCCCTGTGGTAAGTAACCCCCGGAATCTAACTACACAATAAAAGAAAAGCCATAAACCCTGACATTGAACCCATCCTTATTAAAAAAAAAATTAACTTTGAAATAATGAATTTAGAAACTTCATTTAACAGGTCAAAGAATGAATTCCCGTTACTTGATTTTATCTGCAGTACTTGTTTTCAATGGTCTTATTTCATTCGGACAGTTCAATTCTCCGGTAAATCCTAAAAATCTTTCAGTCAATCCTGATCTTATAATACAGGTCGGAGCATTCCGGCTTGAACCTAATTCTTCAGTATTGAAAGAAAAGCTCTCAGCTGTTCTCGACAAACCCGTTATTGTTATCACTGAAGACGGATTCTATAAGGTTCAGATTACAGGATTTTCAAGCCAGGAAGAGATGGAAAACCTTTATCCAACACTTGCATTTCTTGGATTGAAGAACTTCTGGGTATTGCCGGTTAAGAAAAAGCAAGAAATCAATCCGGAAGCTTCCGTACAAACTGATACTATTAAAGTAACAGCTGCTGGGGATCCCACTTTCCCTGTTAATGCTGAAGAAACACCTGCTGATTCGGTACCATCTATTGCCCTGCAGGTTGAAGTATTCCACAACAAATCGGAAGCTATGGATGCGCAGAAAAGGATCACAACAAAACTCAATCTGCCAGTTGAGATTGTCCAGGAGTGGGAATACTACAAAGTATTTGTAACAGGATTCAAGTCAACTGAGGAGGCCAATAAATACTATCCGGATATTGCAAAACTTGGTTTTCCCAAAATCTCATTGATTGAACATTACAAAAAAAGGTGATAAACTGTCCTCCATTTAAGGTTTTATAACTTAGCGACTTAGCGCCTTAGCGGCATCTTTTCTTTGCCACAAAGACGCAAAGACTCAAAGAATTTATAACCGTTTAACGCATTAATATTTTTTTATTCTGGCATGATTAATGTTGCTTTGAACAGATATCTGAAAAGGTGTTTTTTACCCAGCCTGTCATGTTAAATGTCATGAAAAAACCGCTAATAACCATTTTAATATTCCTGACAACAGTAACTCTTGTTAATGCTCAGCAAGAGAATAAGAAAAGCCTCGTTGGCATAAATGCGGGAATATCTATTCCTTTTGCTGACTTTGCAGACAAAAAAATGGAGAATTATTCCGGTTTTGCAGCACCAGGGGCCAACATTGAAATCGATTTTTTCCGCTACACAGGAAGATTCTTCGGACTCAGCTCCAATATTGGCTATTCAAATATTTTTTTTAATGAGAAAGCATATAAATCGGAATACGACCGTATTCTTGGAAATTACGGCGAAACTAATGTAACAGCAGGCAATTACCAGGTACTAAAAGGATTAGTTGGCCTGATCCTGAAAATACCTGAAACCAGGCATGCTGAAGTTTTACTTGTTTTCCAGCTGGGCTGTTCCATGAATGTGCATCCCGATTTATTAGTCACGAATTCGGAATTGGGAGAGATTAATTCAGTTAAAAAAGATATT
>CAZCQC010000327.1:0-4419 GCA_964500155.1 uncultured Rikenellaceae bacterium
GGATTATAGCCTTTCATAATATCCCAGTTTCTGTAATTCTGGTGGCCATTTGTTTCAAGTAATCCGATCCCGATATCCGGGAAGGGGGACAGGCGGGCTGCTATGTTCTTATTCCACTCAACAAGAATCGGATTTACCGTAAGGTCAGCACAAAAACACGGAATATTGTTATCATAGGCAACCCTGGCAATTTTCATGGTCATACTAAGGGTCTTTGCGATAGCCTTAAGAGCGATCGCCTTATATCCCATTTCTATCCGTTTAAGGGCATCTTTCTCGGTATGAGCACTTTCATCAGCTGCAATTCGAACAGGAATATCCTTAATGTCTAATTCAAGGTGTTCATCAAAAGGTTCCTCAATAATTGCAATCTGATCAAAAGCTCCTATCTTTTTTGCATGATCAAGAAATCGCAATAGAGTCTCTTTACTTTCATACCGACCGTTTGCATCAAAATAGTACGGAAGCTTACCGCTTTTTGAATAATTAGTAGTGGTACCTCCTATTACCCTGTGAATTTCGGTAAGTCGGTTGATATCCTTTTCAAGCATTTCAGTCTGGGTGCCTGGCTGACCAATTTTAATTTTCATGAAGAAGTATCCCTGGTCAACAGCTGATTTTATTTCGCTAACGGGGACAGAATAAGCTATAAGAGGGATGCTCGCTATTCTTTCATGGTGATGCGACAAGGCAGGCTTATAGGGTTCAGGCACCAGATCGTCGAAATGGGTAATATTATTTTCAGCGGCATATAAAAGCCAAAGAGCATTGTCAATTCCCACGAGTGAATTTAATGCAAATGTCGGACGCAGGTCATTCCTGGAACAGATTTTTTTGCCGTAGTCGTACACAACCGGCCAGATTTCATCGAGAAGCGATACTGGATCACTAAAGCTGCTATTCTTTAATAGTCTGAGTCCATATTCGGTCATTGCATACATCAGGCTGTTACCTCCACTTTCGGAATGGGAAGCGAAGAGTTGTGCATCGGACCAGAGTATACTCTGGGAGCATATTCCGATTTTATGAATGCCTGATTCGCTTTTAATCAAGGCTGCTGTCTGCCATATTTCTTTCATGTAACCACCCTTAAATCCAAAAGGGCGAATTAAAGGTTCCCTTTCGAAATCGGAATCCACTTCTGTTATCCTGATCAGTTTCCCCGAAATGGATTTCCTGCTCTTTTTCGTAATAGGCAAATGACCAAACAAGCTGCCACCCGTAACAACTGCTGAAGTCCTGATAAAATCTCTTCTGTTTAAAGCCATCGGATTATCTGTTTATTACAATCATCCTTACCTGCCTTCATAAGGAGAGAGCCCGGGCAACCATTTGGAACGTCCTCCGGTCTTTGCCAGGAATCTCATTGCCTGCTGATGGCATATTAGTTGCGCATTAAGCAGATTATCAGGCGATTCAATTTTCGCCTTAATTGTTGCACTGTTTGATGAAAACGCGTGACTTGGTGATTCCACCACTACGCTAAGTGCTCCGCAATGCCAGTTCAGGGCTCCATCAATATTATAAACACCAGTAGTAGCTCTGGCCGGATTACCTCCGATCACCGGATCATTTGTTTCCTGAAGTCCGTTAACAGCAAGTTCTGCATGAACATATTTAAAGAGCGTATCAAATGCAGGACGAAGAGCTGGTTCTCCGAGGGGTCTGTCCATCCGCATATATACTGCGCCTGTGTGCATGTTAATAATAAGATCAGGCTTTTCATGCTCTGCAAGATCGAATAAAGCCTGGGTTTCCGGTTGTTTCTTACCCAGAAAATTATCATGCTGAATATTTACCCCGGCATCGTTGGGATATCCTCCCGGGAAGCCAGGTTTTGAAAAATCCATTGGTATGAATTCCTTTATCTGTGGCCATCCTGTGATTGTACCATCTGGCATACCACCGGTGTTCAGGAATTCAGGTACAGTGTAAATAGTGTCCCTGTATAGTTCCATCCTCAGTGGAATACGTTCCCTTCCGTCAGGATTGGCTATGGGAATCAGTATCAAACGGTCAAGTTCAGATATTACCTTAATTATCCCTGGCCATTCTTTTCCCCTTAGATCCTTACCTGTTTCAATAACCGATATCAGATTCACCATACCGACAATCCCTTCAAACTCACCGCCATGGATACCTGCCATACTCAGGTACACTGTCCTGTCATGATCGGGTCCCCGGTAAACTCGTACATCCCCGAAACCGAGTGAACCTGAGAATGTAGATGTACCCTTTCCCTGACGTGGGGTTCCATATAGTACTGCCCGGATCTGCCTGCCGCCGGCCGAAGTTCCTATCACCTGGATTTGTCCTTTATGTACTGTCTTGTTTAGGAAATTATTAACCTCGTTATAGGATGATAGCCAGAACGATGGAATATTTGACGCTTCCGTAAGGTAGTCAGGCGGGATCCGGAATGAATAAGTTGAGTGCTTTACCGATTGTTGTCTCTGGCAACTAAGATTAACGATGGATAAAACCGTTACTGGTATCAAAAAACAAAAAAACATAAACCTGACCGGGATAAAACTTCGTACTTTGTAATTTTTTTCCGGAATCTCACTTTGAATTTTTTGTGGATTCATTTCAGGTGAAATAGTCTTTTCCATTTGGAGACATCTTTTACGGAAATAAATTATCATTAAAGATCAGGTTTTTAATTCAAAAAAAGAATTCGAATGATGATATCATAAATTTATGAATCAATTTTAATAATCCCCTGCTCTCCTGGAAGAAGAACAAAAAAACACTTTGATGGGCTTGAAAAGATCCATATTACATTCAAAAAACTGATATTGCCAAGTAATTGGTTAGTTTTGCAGCCCTCTTGAAGGGATGTTTTACAATAGCAATTATTTATATTAATGATAACAGTTACAAATCTAAGCATTCAGTTTGGGAAGCGCATTTTATTTCAGGATGTTAATCAGATCTTTACAGCTGGAAATTGCTATGGGATAATCGGAGCGAATGGCTCTGGGAAATCAACATTCCTTAAGATGCTTTATGGGGATGTTGAATCGCGTACAGGATCAGTAATATTCGGTCCGGGTGAGAGAGTCTCTGTTTTAAAGCAGGATCATTTTGAATTCGATGAATGCATAGTACTCGACACAGTTAAGATGGGTCATTCCACCTTATGGAATATAACAAAGGAGAAAGAAAATCTGTATCAGAAATCTGATTTTTCCGAGAAGGATGGAATGAGGGCTTCCGAGCTGGAAGAAAGATTCAATGAGCTTGACGGATGGAATGCGGAGAGCAATGCTGCGAGCCTTCTCAGCGGACTAGGTATAAAGGAGGAAAATCATTACAAGCTCCTGAAAGAGCTGTCAGGAAAAGAAAAGGTAAAAGTACTACTTGCCCAGGCTTTGTTCGGGAAACCTGATAATCTCTTGCTTGATGAGCCAACCAATGACCTTGATCTTGAGACTGTAAACTGGCTGGAGAACTATCTTTCAGAATTTGAAAATACAGTACTCGTCGTTTCTCATGACAGGCATTTTCTTGATTCAATATGCACTCACATCATTGATATTGATTTCAGCCGGGTACAACAGTTCTCAGGGAATTACAGCTTCTGGTATGAATCGAGTCAGCTTGCCTTGAGGCAGCAACTGGCACAGAATAAAAAGGCAGAGGAAAAAAAGAAGGAATTACAGGAATTCATTGCGCGCTTCAGGGCTAATGTCAAGAAATCAAAGCAGACAACAAGCAGGAAGAAAATGATAGAAAAATTAAATATCGAGGAAATAAAGCCTTCGACACGAAGATATCCGGGAATTATTTTCACTCCCGGCCGGGAACCCGGAAACAATGTACTTTCAGTAAAAGGGCTTACAGGAATATTCGAGGGAACTACATTGTTTAAAGACCTTACCTTCACAGTCAATAAAAATGATAAGATAGCATTTCTCTCCAGGGACACCCGAGCAATGACGGTTCTGTTTGAACTCCTGAAAGGTCATGATATGCCGCAGAAAGGTTCTTTTGAATGGGGTCAGACAATTGTAAAGGCATATCTGCCTCTTGAAAATGATAAATTCTTTGTAAAGGATATAACGCTGATCGACTGGCTGGCCGGGTATTCTGAAGACACAAGTGAGATGTACCTGCGGGGTTTCCTGGGAAAAATGCTTTTTTCTGGTGAAGAGATATATAAAAAGGTTAATGTGCTTTCCGGAGGGGAGAGGGTTCGCTGCATGATTTCAAGGATGATGATCCGCAATGCAAATGTCATGATTCTTGACAGCCCGACAAATCATCTCGACCTTGAATCAATCCAGGCATTCAATAATACTTTAATTAAGTTCAGGGGAAATATCCTTATGTCATCACATGACCATGCTTTTATTCAGACTGTCTGTAACAGAGTAATTGAAATTGGACCGAAAGGGATGATTGACAAGCAGATGG
>CAZCQC010000328.1:0-9877 GCA_964500155.1 uncultured Rikenellaceae bacterium
AGCGCCTCCATCCCATGATTTAGGATTTACACATTGCATTAACCTGAAACTATAGCCAGCCATTCTATCTCCTTCCTCTCCTTTTATGGGAATTATGTCAAATTCGATAGTATAGTTTTCAGGAAGCTTAAGCAATCCATCAGTCCAGACACTCTCCCTGCCAACAAATTTCATCCAATTTCCGGGAAATAAATTTGTCGTTACCACTTCAGCCGAACCATTAGTATTCCATAGGGCCGGAAAATCGCCCACTGCATCCTGGCTGAAATCCTCAAAAAAGATCACTTTTTCGCCCGGGATAAAGTCATATTTGGAATATGCCTGAAGCTGCGGTTGCTCCTGTCCAACAGTCTTATCTCCCTTATCGTCATTATTAACCTCAGCTTGTTTGTTATCCTGGTCTTTCTGATTCTCGTTTGCCTGATCAGTTTTCTTGGCATCTCCCTTGATGTCACCCTCAACTTTATCCAGCCCTTTATCAATGGCCTGGTCGGTGCGCTGATTCACCCGCTGGTTGACTTTGTTCTCGAGTTTTTTCTTGAGGTCCAACCTGATCTGACACTCCGCATTGCCTGCTGCCAGGCCAGTTAATATAACTACAATGACGATTTTTATTAATGATTTCATCTTACTAAATGATTTAGATTGGTTGTTTTATAATTGAATAAATAGCTGCCGGGAATTTGGATTATTTTATATATCGGGTCAGAACCATAATTCTCTTTTTAGAATATGCAGTAGAAAGGATTCTAAAATACTTAAAATTACAATAGGATGAACCTCTGTTTATAAAAAAAAGGCTGCATAACATATACTCACCCCCCTCCCCCTCTGAATCTTCATGTACTCACCCCCCAACCCCCTCTCTACTTCGTAAAGAGGGGGAGCTATAATGCTGTATGTAAAACAATTCCCCCTCTTTGCGCAAGCAGAGAGGGGGAAAAGAAGGGGGTGAGTACATGCAGTCTAAGGGAGAGGGACCTGGCTAGCTCATGCAGCCACCTGTTGCACCTCAGCCGGCTTCTCTTTCTCAAGGAGCACCGATTGATACAATGCTGCAAATGAACTTGATATCCACATGATTGCAGGGAATATACCAATAAAGAAAAGCATGAGGCCAAAGATAAATATAAAGATCGAAACCAGTCCCATGGCGAAGATCCTCCATCCGTGCCCCCTGGTAAGCTTCCAACTGAGCTCGACAGCCTCTATCGGATCAAGTTTCTTGTCCATCACAATATAGGAGACAAAGGCAAGCCGGCAGGCGATAATGATCCCGGGTATAATAAGAGCGAAACATCCAAGGACAATCAGTGCGGTCACAAGAAGATTCGCCAGTATAATATACAGGTAGTTAGTCCAGAAACCTTTGATAAGAAGTTCAAAATCGGGTTTGATTTTCCGTACCGCCTGGACAAATATCATATCACAGCCGTAGTTGACCACCGGAGCTGCGAGAAATGTATAGGCAAGGGCTATTAACCCGATAAAAACACCGAGCATCCCAAGAGCACCAATCGTGAAAAGTTTTTGCACATCATTCCCGAACCAATGACCCCAGTCATATGCATTTTTGGGAAAGTCCCCCGCATCAAATTTCCAGTTCATCCCGCTGAAAGGTGCAGTTAAAATTAAAAGGACAAACACTACCAGCAGAAGCCTGAGAAAATTATCGGTCATTACCTGAAATCCCGTTCCGAAGCTATTTCCGAATGTCGGGACTAATTTGTAGTTTCTTTCTGTTTCCATGGCTTTAATTATTAAATCAAATATGTTTTTGTTTTTGATATACCAAATGTAAAGCCTGTTTTTCATGCAGAAGTCAAACTATAGTAGTGATTATTGTACTTTCCTACTTAAGTATTGGCACCAATACTTTAGTTGTAGATATGTGATTGGGTAGAAACAGCCATTTGTTGTTTCCGAGATCACGTATTAAATACTGGATCTTTTTATAATAATTTACCCCCTTTCTCATTTCCCCCAGGGGGGAAACGGTAAAGCACTCCTTCCCCCGCCAGCTGGCGGGGAAGGTTGGGAAGGGGGTACTTATTGAATGTAATTAAACAAATCTGTAATTGACAATCCGAAATCCGAAATAATCTCAATAACTTTAGGACATGATCAAATTATTGTTTTATCTGATTTTTATTGTTTCAGTTGCACTTTCGGCCGCAGGGATTATACTGGCATCACGGTTAAGGAACAGATACAAACCTGAGATCTTTTCGTCACTTCTCTATTTCCAGGTATTCATTTACACTTTCGGATTCTATGGGATATGGGGACAGGTGGCTGTCAAATCATTTTTGGCTTCTGTCGTTTCCCCTGAACTTCTGATAAGGTTGTCGGACCTGGCGTTGTTGCTCGGACTGCCATTTCTTGTAATTGCATGGCTTATGCTTATAAGGTTTACCGGGAGTCTCACGGGAAAGATCGGCAACAAATGGTTTGTTTTCTGGTTTCTTTTAACCAATTTCTCAGTGCTTATATTAGTGGGTTATTTCATAACCGGGACAAATTCCTTCAACACTTCCCTGGTTATACGGGAATACTATATAATTATGAACCTGATTTATTTCTTCCTGGCTGCTTACCTTATCCATTTTCCATGGAAGGGGCAGCAGGTCATACATGACTATGACAGGAGAATAATTGCTCCGGCACTGTTCATTATAATGATTGTCCAGTGTTTGCCTCTCCTGTTTTACTCAACACAGGTCTGGCTTTCAATAGTTTTTATCTTCGCATTTTTCCTTGGAAATATATTTCTTCCTGTATGGTTCAGTTATGGGACCCTCATTCCGTCGTTAGCTTCGGATACGGTAAAGAATCTACCGTTTGATGGGTTCTGTAAAAGGTTCGAAGTTTCACCGAGAGAATCAGAAGTGATCATGGAGATTTGCAATGGACTCAGTAACAAAGAGATATCCGACAAACTTTTTATAAGCCTGCAGACTGTTAAGGATCACACTCATCATATCTATATCAAGACCAATGTAAGGAGCAGGGTTCAGCTGATAAATTTAGTAAAGGATATGATGAATAAATAGACCCCCTCTCCCGCTAAAGCGGGATCTCCCCCACGGGGGAGACAAGATTTGCTTTCTATGAGGATCCGAATAAACAACTGAAGTTTTTCCCCCCTCGGGGGGAATTAAAAAGGGGGTGCAGCCCCTGTTACAAAACTTTAAAAACTACTCCTCTTCTGCAAACTTTTGATAAACTATCACCGGTCCTCCAATAAACCGGAGTTCAAAAGTATCCCCGGTTGCTTCATTCAGCGTTGCCCGCCACCAATTATGCAATTTTAGGTTATTGAGTTCATATAATAATCCTATAGAAGTTATTTCTGTTTCAGGATTGATCGAAAAGACTGAAACCTGCTGGCCCGGAAAACATTTGACAACACTGCTTTTCAGAAGTGGTGTGAAAGTACCGGTATCAGTTACCATGCATAGGCTTATCTCCCTTGCGTATTCTGTCAGCAATGATATATTTCCAATTGTATGATCTTCTCTCTTACCTGTGGCTCCCAGGATCACAATCTCCTTATACCTTTTATTTATACACCATCTAACTGCTTTGGTCAGATCGTTGGTGTCCTGATCGCTATCCCTGAAGAGACGTCCAGCAAACCTATCTGAGATTACCGGACTGATTGAATCGAGATCACCAACGATAGCCTCAGGTTCCATATCTGCTGCAATAAGGCTTTCAGCACTTCCGTCACAGCAGATGATGTGATCAGCTTTCCTGAGGCAGGTTAGAGGGATCTGATGAGCAGGGAAGTTTCCATCTGCAAGGATTACTGCTTCTAATGAGTTAATAGACTGTATATTAATCATGTTGATTGTGCGTGTTGCTGGTAACTGGTTACTTGTTGCTTGTTGCTGGGTTGCTTTTTGCCTGACGCCAGTTGCCTGCTGCCTGATACCTTCTTTAACCAGCAACCAGTATCTTGCAACCAGCAACCTCTTCTACCTGTTCTGAACCAACCTCCCGTTGCTCAAGTCTATCTGCGGCTGGGGAATGGGGTAAGTTACATCCTCGGGACCAACTATTGCATCCCTGTACAAATTGTTTCCCCATGGTGTTGCTTTCTCATATTCCAGAGCCCTGTTCAGTTCGGTAACCGTGATTCCCCACCTGTTAAGATCAAACCACCGGTGACCTTCCTGTCCCAATTCAAGCTTTCTTTCGATATAAAGTGCTTTTCTGGCGTAATCGCGGTCAGGGAATGACGGATATTCAGATACTACATAATTTGCTGCGTTGGTAACTCCATTTGCCTCTTTTACAAAACCTGCAGGATTTGCGGCTCTTGCCCTGACAAGATTAACATTTGCAAGGGCTCCGGGAAGATCTCCTGTTTCAATCTGGCATTCAGCCAGTAATAACAGAATGTCGGCATAACGGATCATACGATATCCATTGGCAGTAAATCCTGAAGTCCAGCTGGTAACATCAGTATACTGGCCTTCCTGTGACTTTTTATATACCATTTTTTTAGGACTGTAGGGTCCGGCAAAAGACTGATCACGGATCCAGTCTGAACCGGAATGAACACCCCAGTCCCAATAAGGGATACCTCTTCTTCCAACGGTCCAGTCAAGCCTCGGATCAACAGGTTTCGAATTATCTTCTGTCCAGACGATTTTCCAGGCTTCGGGGCTTGTAAGAGGGTTGTTACCTTTGTTGTTATCAATAATAGTAACATATGCCAAATCAGTAAATGGGTGAGCCGGATCGTAAGCAGTGCAGGCATCATCTTTTTCCCACCAGTTAGGCGTTAATTTATAAGTTTTTTCAGGATCCCATAAATTACCTCCGGTAATACCCTGGTCCCTGAAATCAGAATTTGAGGGCAGATTATAGCTGAAGTCCTGTAAAGGGAGGCCTGTAGCATCGGTTCTGAATGAATTTACAAATTCCTGAGTCGGCTGGAAAAATCCGCAGCAGCCTGCCGGTCCACCTCCATATAGCTTGTAAGGAAAATTCAGTACCTCTCCATATCCCCCGTTAATTCCTCCCGAACCGTCATTTACTGATGTCTGGACTGTATAGACCGATTCAATGCCGTTCCTGTTGACGACATCAAATATTTCTCCATATGTTGGAGCAAGTCCTATTGGTGCACCGTTTGGTTTTGTTCCGTTTTTAGCGCTTTGAAGGAGAGCCAGTGCTTCAGTATAGTTATGGTTCATCTGCATCAGGGCTTTTGCAAGGAGAACTTTCGACACGGTCCTGTTGAATCTGCCTATTGCACCCATATTATCAGGCAAATTAGTCCCGGCCTGCAGATCGGCAATAATTTTATCTCTTATATCTTCTTTATTGGTTACTGTCCCGATATCAGTTGTTTCATCCACGTATGGTATTTTTGCCCACATTCTCCAGGCTTCAAAGTGGTACCATCCCCGTAATGCTCTTGCCTGTTCAATAAAAAGATCCGCTTGCTCCTGTTTAATATTTCCATCCGTAAGCGCCTGATTTACAACTCTGACAACATTGTTGCACCTTGAAACAGCTTCATATACTTCTCTCCATTTTGTATTCAGGTAAGTGGTGGTCCAGATATTCGAAGCAGTTTCGCTAAATGTCTGGATTGCATTGATATCAAAATTTGAATCGCCTGCATCGGAGCCTTTGTTGGCTTCCATTCCCCTTATTGATCCGTACAGCCAGTTTGAGGAAGCTGCCTCCCAGCCGAAATGAGAGCTTACACCATCAAGCATTGAATAGGCACCTACGAGCAGGGCATTAATACCTTTTTCATTTGCCAGTGTAAACTGGCTTAAGCCGCCTGATGGTCTTATATCAAGAAAATCCTCGCTGCAGTCGCTCAGAAAGCATATCATTGGTGCAATTATCAGCACAAAATAGATAAAGCTCCTTTTCATTTAGTATTCTTTTAATACCCCCCGGAGGCTCTTAAAATATATATTCCCTACGGAAAGGTCAATAAATTTACAGCTTTTTTTCAAATATCATTTTCCTCCCGGGATTTCATAATCTGTTTTAACATTTTTTTAAAATAAGTCATACCATTCAGGTCAGTCAGAATCATTTTTTTATATTAACATATACACATTTTTGCTAATCTGTTGATTACATGGTTCAAAAAAAAACATTAAAAAGTTTGAATGTAGAAAAAATTGAATAAATTTGGAATACCCTACTAACCTAACCATGATGCCTATGGAATATACTCCTTAAATTCTAACTTTCACAGGGAGTAATTACTCCCAATCCTTAAATTTTCTAAGAATATTAACTTAGTATTTCTAATTATCTATTTTTTAATCTAACTAACTTCAAAAGTATGACCAAAAAAATCATGCGAGATGTTTCACTATGGACAGGTTTGATTAAATCCAAATTTGTTGTGAAACTATTAACAATGTTGTTATTGCTAGGAACAATTCAGTCATTTGCTGCCAGCGTTCCTGATCTCGGCGATATGCAACAGAAGAGAATCACAGGCCGGGTTACAGATGCTGCAGGAGAAGCACTACCCGGTGTTAACATCCTGGAAAAAGGCACGATCAATGGAGCCATAACAGATGTAGATGGCAGATATGCCCTGACTGTAGCTTCTTCAAGCTCAGTTTTAAACTTCTCCTTTATTGGCTACATGACCAGAGAGGTACCTGTGGGTTCACAGAGTACGATTGATGTTGTTATGGCACAGGCCGAAACAAAACTTGATGAGATTGTTGTTGTCGGTTATTCAACGCAGGCAAGGAAATCACTTACAGGATCTGTATCACAGGTTGGTGCAGCCGAATTATCCGAGAGTGCTGCAACAAACCCGATCACACGTCTTCAGGGTAAAATTGCCGGAGTAACCATCCTTAACCAGCACACACCCGGTGAAGGGTCAACAATAAGGATACGAGGCATGACTACAATCAACGATGCCAATCCTCTTTATGTTGTTGACGGTGTACCTGGGGGGTCTTATTCGCCTAATGATGTTGAGACCATTACAATTCTGAAAGACGCTGCTGCACAATCAATCTACGGTGCAAGGGCTGCCAACGGGGTTGTTCTTATTACAACTAAAGGTGGTAAGAAAAACCAGAAAGTCACAATGAATATTAATGTCAGACAGGGATTTTCGAGGAACCAGAATCAGTACAATCTTCTGAATACACAGGAGTGGGCAGAAATGCTCTGGCTCGAGGCAAAAAACGCCAAGCTGCCAATTGGTGTACCGACTGATCCCAAAAACTTCACTCATCCCCAGTTTGGCAACGGTGCCACTCCGGTTATTCCTGATTATCTCTTCCCCACAAAGACAATGAACGGAGGTGCTGGTACAGATATGTCATTATATGACAATAAGCTGGCTGTTGAGGACGGTGATGACACATACCTTATTACAAAAACCAGTAAACCTGGCACCAACTGGATGGATGAAACCGAGCGTAATGCTGCATTCAAGGAATATACACTCGATATAGCAGGTGGTTCACAGAATACGACTTATGCATTTATGCTTGGCTATACCAAAGAAGATGGTGTTTTCAAATACACTGGTTTTGACAGGTATAGTTTCCGTGCTAATGTTACCACCAGTCCGGCTAAATGGGTCGACGTGGGCACAAATGTTGGTTTACAGTATACCAATGACTATGGATATCAGGGTGATAACAGCGAATCTTCGATCGTATCGTGGTGCTACAGGCTTCCGACGGCTGTACCGGTTTGGGATGAATCCGGAACAACCTATGCCGGTTCAAGGCCCGGAGGTATGGGTAACGCCCAGAACGCATTGTTCCTTCTTGACAAGAACCAGTATGACTATACGAAACAGATGACTGTTAGCGGTAATGCCTTCCTTAAATTAAATCTTCTGAAGGGATTATCCCTTAAAAGTCTTATTGGAATTAACCAGTATGGCTATGAAGGAAGAGATATAAGCTTTGTTGAAGTTGCCGCTGCAGAAAGAGGAACTTACGACGGCTTTAGCAAATCTTCAGGATCTGGTCTGAACTGGACATGGACTAATACAATTGAGTATGGTCTTGTAACTGGTCAGCATAACTTTAAGGCAATTGCCGGAACTGAAGCTTATGATAATAATTCCACTTCCCTCTCAGGTTACAGAAACAGTTTCCCATTCAAGGATGTTAATTATATAACCCTGAATACAGGTCTCCTTGGTATTACTAACGGTGATGGGAATAGTTCATACAGCCTGTTCTCACTTTTCGGCCGACTCAATTACACGTATGCCGACAAATACATGGTCGAAGCAGTCATAAGACGTGACGGTTCTTCCCGTTTCGGAAACCAGAAATATGGGATATTCCCTGCATTTTCTGTAGGATGGAGAGTATCTGAAGAGGCATTCATGGCTTCAACAAAAAGCTGGCTGAATGAATTGAAGCTCCGTCTTGGATATGGTTCTGTCGGAAATGACCGTATGGGTAATTATAACAGTTATACCCAGTTCGCCTCCAGTATGGGCAGTTCAGCATATCCTATGACAGGGACACAGTCATCAGCAGGTAATACAGGATTTTATCAGTCCACATTTGGTAATACCGACGTAAAATGGGAAACCACAACAACTTACGATATTGGTGTTGATGCAACCCTTCTCAAGAACCTTACTCTTACTTTTGATGTATGGCGCCGCGACACTAAGGATATGTTGTACCCAAAGCAGCTGCCTTCAATTTATGGTACCGCTTCTACTCCATCAATCAACATCGGCGAGATGAAGAATACCGGATTTGATATCGACCTTGGGTATTCAAATACCGCCATGAACGGAGATCTCTATTACAGTGCCGGACTTGTATTTTCCCATTATAAAAATGAGCTTGTGAAGCTTACCGACAATGCTGGTGACTTCTACCAGGGATCAGGTTATCGTGAAAAGTATTATACAAGAACTCAGACAGGCAAGGCATTCCCTGAATTTTTCGGGTATGTAGTTGAGGGGATCTTCCAGACAGCTGAAGAAGCTGCAGCATGGCCAAAGGCAATGGGAGCAACCGGAACCTATAATGCACCCGGACATTTCAAATACAAGGATGTTGACGGAAATGGATATGTTGATGCCGCAGACCGTACCTACATAGGGTCACCACATCCTGATTTTACTGCCGGACTGAGCTTAAGCCTTGGCTATAAGGGACTCTCTGTATCGACTACCCTGTATGCAACAGTAGGAAACGATATAGTAAACTATGTGAGCAGGTTTATCGATTATACCCAGTTCGAGTCGGGAAAGAGCCACAGAAGGCTTTATGAATCATGGGGAAGCCCTTATCTGGAGAGCAATGCAGATGCTACCATGCCGATCATTTATCAGAATGATACTCCTCACCAGGAGGCTTCAACAGCTTTCCTTGAAGACGGTTCATTCCTTCGCATGAAGACACTGAGAATAGGTTACGACCTGAGCCGTCTTGGTTTCCTGAAAGACAAAGTTGGTTCACTTCAGGTTTATTTCCAGGGTTCCAACCTGTTTACCCTTACAAAATATCCGGGACTGGATCCTGAAATTGCAGGTGCCGGTATCAATATGGGTATAGACTCAGGCGCATGGCCTACACCTCAGCAATTCCTGTTTGGAATTTCCTTTGGCATTTAACCTTTATATTTTATGAATAATTAACATAAAGAAATATGAAAAGACTAATCAAATTATTATCAATTACCGTTCTTCTCGGAAGCTTGTTGATGATATATTCCTGCAGTGAAGAATTTCTTACCAAGGAGCCTCCGGGTGTGGCAGCGGGATCAGTAATGCAGACTCCTGAAGGTGTTGAAGCACTTCTCGTTGCTACTTATGAAAGAGTTCAGGGATCCGATATGTTCGGAGGTTGCCTGGTATCAGAATGGACATATTCAGGCG
>CAZCQC010000329.1:0-5305 GCA_964500155.1 uncultured Rikenellaceae bacterium
GCTTCTTGGAGCAATTACACTTGGAAGTGACATGACCAAGATACATTTCGGAGCATGGCCCCAGCAGATTGCAGGTACGCCAGAATCATGGATGACATATTATAAAGGTATTGTGGACGAATTCAGGGTTTATAACAAAGCCCTGTCAACAACTGAAATCCAGGCGCTTTACGATGCTGAAGTAACGCAGATCAATCCGTAATCAGAGAGGATTAAAGCGGGAAGGGAGAATAGTTACTATTTTCCCTTCCCCTTTTTGTAATAAACTATATTTTTGAGATATGAAAGTATATACCTTTCTATTAATATTCATATTGATTTTATTCTCCTGTAAAAAGGTAAACAATAATATCCCTGAAAAGGAAATATTAATTGATTCTGTCTTAATAAATAATGTTTCTGTTTTAAATGAAGGAACAGTTGATAAGGTGGATTTTAGCAAAGTTGTAATCAAAATTAAGTTTAAGTCAAAAATTGATACTACACTTTTCAAAAAAAGCAGACTTTTTTTTACTGTTGATATAGATACTTCATATTCTTACAAATTTGACAAAGCATCAACAACTTTATCGGTAGTCCCGCTAAAACAAATAAAAGCCCTTACATTATACAGGATGGTGATGGATGTAGGATCAAACCTGGGGGGATTGATAAAGGAGGGATTCTCATTTAAATTTATTACCAGGATTGATACATTGCCAAAGTTTCCGGCAATTTCAGATGATTCTCTGCTTACTCTTGTACAGAGGCAGACCTTCAGATATTTCTGGGATTATGCACACCCTGTATCAGGTCTTGCAAGGGAACGACTTAGATCGGGTGATATTGTAACATCGGGCGGAAGTGGTTTTGGACTGATGGCAATAATTGTTGGTATTGAGCGGAAATTTATCACCCGTCGGGAGGGATTTGAAAGGCTCAGGAAGGTTACTGATTTCCTGATTAATCCTTCAACTGATAAGTTTCATGGAGCCTATCCTCACTGGCTTAACGGTTCTACCGGTAAAGTTTATCCATTCAGTTTAAAAGATGACGGCGGGGATCTTGTTGAGACTGCTTTTTTGATACAGGGTTTGCTTACTGTAAAGGAATATTTTAAAAATGGCTCCTCTGACGAAAAGTCATTGTGCGATACAATTCAGAAAATATGGGAGAATGTCGATTGGTCGTGGTACAGAAAAGAGGGACAGAATAAGCTTTACTGGCACTGGTCCCCGAAATATGAATGGGATATCAACATGCCGGTTGCCGGCTGGAATGAAGCACTTATTGTTTATATCCTTGCAGCAAGCTCTCCCGCACACACTGTTCCCAGGAACGTTTACGACGAAGGATGGGCAAGAAATGGTGCTTACCCGATGAAAAACGGAAAATCATTTTATTCAATTCAGCTGCCTCTCGGAGAAGACTATGGTGGACCTCTGTTCTTTTCTCACTATTCATTTCTGGGGCTTGATCCGCGAAGGCTTTCTGACCAGTATGCAGACTATTGGGCTCAGAATGTGGCACATTCACGAATTAACCATGAATATTGCAGGTTAAATCCAAAAAATCATACAGGATACAGCTCAGCCTGCTGGGGTTTAACAGCAAGTGATATACAAAATGGCTACAGTGCGAGTTCACCAAAAAATGATATAGGAGTTATTGCACCAACCGCAGCTCTTTCATCTTTTCCTTACACCCCGTCAGAAAGCATGAAAGCGCTAAAGTTCTTTTACTATATCCTGGGAGATAAAATTTGGGGCGAATATGGTTTTTATGATGCATTTAACCTTTCATCACTTTGGTTTGCTGACTCTCATATTGCAATTGATCAGGGCCCTGTCATTTGTATGATTGAAAACTACCGTAGCGGTTTGTTGTGGGATCTTTTTATGAAAAGTACCGATATACAAAACGGACTTATTAAACTTGGATTTGAAATTTCCACTCCAAAAAATTAAATTTATGGGAAATTGAAAACCTTAGGTTATGAGAAAATTTCTATTTCCTTTTTTGATCATACTGACGCTTATCTGTTTTCCGGAATCGCTCCTGTGCCAGGTGCAAAAAACATACTGCAATCCTATAAACATTGATTATGGTTATACCCCTATTCCCGATTTCAGCGAGGGAGGAAGGCACAGGGCTACGGCCGACCCTGTAATTGTAAATTATAAAGGTGATTATTTCCTGTTTTCCACAAACCAGTGGGGCTACTGGTGGAGCAGCGATATGGTAAACTGGAATTTTATCTCACGACGGTTTCTTCGTCCGTGGAATAAAGTATACGATGAGCTTTGTGCCCCGGCTGTGGGCATTATCGGCGATACAATGCTGGTAATCGGTTCGACATATACCAGTGAATTTACAATGTGGATGAGCACAAATCCCAAAGGAGATGAATGGAAGCCGGTTGTTGATTCTTTTGAGATCGGAGGTTGGGATCCGGCATTCTTCACTGATGATGATGGCCGGTTTTATATGTATAACGGAAGCAGCAACAGGTTCCCGATCTATGGAATAGAGCTTGACAGGAAAACCATGCAGCCATATGGAACAAGGAAGGAGCTATATGTGCTGGAACCATGGAGATATGGATGGCAGCGGTTCGGTGAGTATTTGGACGATACCTTTCTCGATCCATTTATCGAAGGGGCATGGATGACGAAGAATAACGGCAAATACTATCTCCAGTACGGAGCCCCCGGAACTGAATTCAGCGGATATGCCGACGGTGTAGTGACAGGCAATAGTCCCCTCGGACCTTTTACCCCTCAGTCTATGCCATTCAGCTTCAAACCAGGTGGGTTTGCAAGAGGTGCCGGCCATGGTTCAACATTCATGGACAACTGGAAAAACTACTGGCACATTTCCACGATTTCTATTTCTGTTAAGAATAACTTTGAACGAAGGTTGGGGATCTGGCCTGCCGGATTTGATAAAGACGGTATGATGTACTGTACACAGGCTTTTGGCGATTACCCTGCTTTTCTCCCGTCGGGACCTGAAGATCACCTGAAATCCCTTTTTACAGGGTGGATGTTGCTTAATTACAGCAAACCGGTTACTGTGTCATCAACTTTTGGAAGCTATAATGCAAATAATGCTGTTGATGAGGACATAAAAACCTATTGGAGTGCTGCAACAGCTGATCCCGGTGAATGGATCCAGTCTGACCTTGGTTCTTTATGCACAGTAAGAGCAATACAGATCAACTACGCCGATCAGGATGCTGAATTTCTGGGTAAATCGCTGGGTGTATATCATCAATACAAAATATTCGAATCGAGGGATGGTAAAAAATGGAACCTTCTTGTCGATAAAAGCAAAAATAAGAAAGATGTTCCGCATGATTATATTGAGCTTGTGAAACCTGTTGTGACCCGATTTCTTAAACTTGAGAATGTACATATGCCCACGGGGAAATTCAGCATAAGCGGATTTCGGACTTTTGGTCTGGGCTCCGGTGAAAAGCCTCCGGCTGTCAGGGGATTTACAGTATTGAGGACTGAAAAGGACAAGCGCAGTGCCTGGTTGAAATGGAATCAGGTCGATAATGCCTATGCATATAATATATATATAGGTATAGCACCTGATAAACTTTACAACTGTATAATGGTGTATAATAAGAATGAATACTGGTTAAAGACTATGGATAAGGAAGAACCATATTATTTTGCCATTGAGGCTCTAAATGAGAATGGTATTGGAGAGAGGAGCCAGGTCATTAAATCTGAATAGTGAATCGGAAGAAACAAGGAAAATATCATTCATTATTCAATAAAATGTCGTAAATTTATTTTTCATTTTTAAGACCGGGTTAAATCTGTCCGTTCCATTTTCTTATCTCTAAAATGAAATGTTAAAAAAATAAAAAATAAATTAGAATAATTAGTTGTCATATATTTAAAATTACGTATCTTCGCACCGATTTTTTCAAAAGAAACGGTTACAACCAAATAATCGGAATTTTAACAAAGCAAAGTATTTAAAAACAAGAAAAATGAAGAACAAAGTATTAATGGGATTAGCAGTCATTGCCATGGTTGCAGTCCTTTCAAGTTGCGGAAAGAAACCTCAGGCTGAAATTGATGCTGCAAATGCTGCCATCGAAGCCGCTAAAACTGCTGAAGCAGCAGTTTATGTACCTGCTGAATTTGCAGCTGTACAGGACTCCTTAAATGCTGTTATGGCTGACATTACAGCTAAGGAATCAAAATTATTCAAGAATTTCAAAGGCGAAACAGCTAAACTGGCCAATGTTTTAACTCTGGCTAATACAGTTGCTGCTAATGCTGCTACCAAGAAAGAAGAAGTAAAAGCTGAAGCTGCCAATCTGATGACAGGTATTAAAACTGTTATTGAAGAGAATGTCAAACTTATTCCCAAACTTCCGAGAGGAAAAGAGGGTGCTGCTGTTATTGAGCAGATCAAAGCTGACGTTGCAACAGTTGATGCCACTGTAGTTGAAGCTCAGGGCCTTTTTGACAAAGGATCATACATGGATGCTCTCAACAAAGTCAAAGCAGCTAAAGAAAAAGCTGACGGACTCAATGCAGAAGTAAAAGAAGTTCTTACCAAAGCCAGAATTAAATTCTAATTCTGATTTAAAGATAAAATGAAAATTCCCCGGGGCTTACCCGGGGTTTTTTTTAAGCTAAGGCGGATGAGAATCAAGAATTCCCTGAAAAAAGTAATTATTATTATTGTCATTCTGGCAATTATTACTCTGGCTGTAATTATGCTGGTAAGGTTTATTCCGAAGCCACCTGAAGAGAAAGTAACTTATGCCAGGATCGCTCTTTCAGAGGCAACCTCTAATAAAGCCGATACCTATTCAAAGAAGCTTTACCATGAAGCAAAGGCTTTATACGATTCAGCAATGATAAACTGGCAGGAAGAGAACAAACGGTTTATTTATTTCAGGAATTATGAAAAAGTTGCCGGTTTTGCCGATCTCTCCGCAAGAAAGGCTGAACAGGCTGCCAAAATTTCCAAAAACAATGTTTCGGACCTGTATGTTTACCTAAAACAACAGATAGATAAACTTAATAATATAGCTGACCAGATCGATAAAAAATACGCCTCTTACCCCTTATCTTCAGAGGTGTGGAACAGGATTTCAAAAGGAAGGATGCTGCTTAAGGAATCTGAAGTAGCATACAGGAAAGGACAATATGCCCAGGCAAAAGTCAAAATCACCGAATCTGAACTGCTTCTCACTGAATCATTCGAAAAGGCAAATGCTCACCTTAGAGAATATTTCAACTCTTTTCCCGACTGGAAAAAATGGTCAGACAGAACAATAAAGGAATCGCGG